>QIMC01000211.1 GCA_003232185.1 Flammeovirgaceae bacterium
ACCGGCTGAACAAGGCATCATCCCTGAAATAATTTTCAGCAAAGTAGATTTGCCTGATCCGTTTGGCCCAGTTATAGCATAGGAGCGCGGAGATATAAGTTGATAACTCAGATCTTTGAATAGCCAATCTTGATTAAAACGTTTGGATATTTTTTCCAGAAGGATTTCCATTTACCGGATCCTGGAATAACCCCTCATTATTCCCCGATTGGAGTTTCTGATGAAGTTAATAATAATATCTCTTTCTTTGGAAGGGCTTAGTTCTAGCTCAATAAAATCCAGTGCATTACTGTTGTTAAGTCCTTTCAGGAAGAGGTGGCGGTAGATCTCCTGAATTTCATTGATCTTTTCGTTTTTATAACCTCTACGCCTTAACCCAACCGAGTTGATCCCACAATAACTAAGTGGTTTCCGTGCTGCTTTGGTAAATGGAGGAACATCTTTACTTACCAGGGATCCTCCTGACAACATAACATGTGCTCCGATATTGACGAATTGATGCACCGCACATGCGCCCCCAATGGTGGCATATTCATTGATCACCACATGTCCTGCAACTTGTGAGGCATTAGCAAGTATGCAGTTGTCCATGATCACACAATCATGAGCAACATGAGCATAAGCCATAATTAAACAGTTCTTTCCGATTGTAGTTTTGTGCTTATCAACGGTACCCCGGCTTATGGTAACAAATTCCCGAATAATTGTATTGTCTCCAATTTCAGCAAATGTTTCCTCTCCTTCGTATTTGAGATCCTGAGGTGTCGAAGATATTACTGCGCCTGGATAAATCTTGCAATTCTTGCCGATTCTGGCACCTTCCATTATGGCTACATTGGAACCGATCCAGGTGCCTTCCTTTATCACCACATTCTTGTCTATGGTAACAAATGGTTCAATAACCACATTGTGAGCTATCTTGGCCTGGGGGTGGATGTATGCAAGTGGTTGGTTCATGTATCTTTACGCACGATTCGTGCAATCATAGAGCCCTCACACACCAGTTGCTTGCCTACATAACCTGTCCCACGCATTTTGGCGATGCCCCTTTTGATTGGAGCTAGGAGATTACACTGAATAATCAGCGTGTCTCCAGGTAATACCATTTTTCTAAATTTAAAGTTCTCCACCCCTAAAAACATAGTCCAATAATTTTCTGGATCTGGCACAGTATTGAGTACCAGAATTCCTCCCACCTGAGCCATGGCTTCTATTTGCAAGACTCCCGGCATTACCGGGTTTCCAGGAAAATGACCTTGGAAAAAGGGCTCATTTATAGATACATTTTTTACTCCTGCTACACTATCATCATCCAAGTGGAAAATTTTATCGACCAATAAAAATGGGTATCGATGTGGTAATCGACTCAAAACCTGCTTTATATCAAGTACTGGGGGTAGTTTTGGATCATACCTGGGCACGTTGGAGTCTGATTCCAACATGGCTTTTTTTAATTTTTTTGCGAACGCCACGTTTGC
This sequence comes from Flammeovirgaceae bacterium, assembly GCA_003232185.1. GTDB lineage: Bacteria > Bacteroidota > Bacteroidia > Cytophagales > Cyclobacteriaceae > SZUA-3. Next base: position 1,479 of record QIMC01000211.1, read on the forward strand.
AGCATGGCCCGGTCTGGCAGCTAGTATCTGGGCCTTAATAGGTCTTCCAAGCAGTGCCAGATCGCCAACCAGATCCAGTAGCTTATGCCTGGCAGGTTCATTGCGGTACCTTAACTCAATATTGTTAAGAATTCCTTCTTTCTTTACTTCAACTTTAGGTTTATTGAACAACTTAGCCAAGGCATCGAGTTCATTATCTTTCACCACCCGGTCTACCACCACTATGGCATTGTTGAGATCACCTCCCTTAATAAGATTTTTTGCATGGAGCATTTCAAGCTCATGTAAAAAACAAAAGGTACGACAGCTGGCAATATCAGTGTTAAAGTCACTAATATCATTTAAGTAAGCATGCTGGCTACCTAAAACAGGAGAGTTGTAGTCAACCATTACCGTAACCCGGTAATTGTCCAATGGCAAGGCGGCAATTTCAACGTTGTTCGCTTTATCCCGGTAAATTAGTGCCTCTGGTACTTCGAAGAAGTTTCTAAGAGCATTTTGTTCTATGGTTCCAACACGATTTATTGCTTCTGTAAACATTTTAGAACTGCCATCCATGATAGGAGGTTCAGGACCGTCTAGTTGAATTAGAATATTGTCAATTTCCGATCCCACTAACGCTGCCAGTGTGTGCTCTACGGTATTGATTCGTGCTTCGTTTTGCTCGATGGTGGTCCCTCTGGAAAGGTCCACAACATTGTCAACATCCGCGTCCACAGTAGGTTGACCCGGTAGATCAATTCGTTGAAATTTCATCCCATGCCCTACTTTTGCGGGCTGAAAGGTCATGTTAGCTTCTACACCAGTATGGAGGCCAACTCCAGACACTGTCACCGGCTCTTTTATAGTGTGTTGTTTAATATTCATCCTATTTTTCGCTGGGGGTCAAATTTAGCACTTTTTTTTCAAGATCATTAATTCTGGAAGCCATATTGGGAAGGTTTTTAAATACCGCATACGATCGTTTGTAATTCCTGATATCAAATGCGGGGCTACCCAACAGTATTGCTCCTTCCGATTTGATGGATTTTCCTATTCCTGCCTGGGCCCCAACAGTAACTTTGTTGCCTATATCCAAATGGCCAATGATGCCTGCCTGACCGGCAATCACGCAGTTTTTGCCAATTTTGGTGGACCCTGAAATGCCTGCCTGAGCAGCAATTGCTGTGTTTGCACCAATTTCTACATTATGCGCGATTTGAATAAGGTTATCCAGCTTTGCTCCGGTATTGATAATGGTAGATTCTAACGTTCCACAATCGATGGTAGTATTTGCCCCTATACTAACGGCATCCCCCAAAACAACGTTCCCTACCTGAGGGATCGCCTCATAACTCCCATCTGGTTGTGGTGCAAACCCGAACCCATCACTACCTAAAACTGCTCCGGCATGAATTACGCAACCCTTTCCAAGCACTGAATTTGAATATATTTTAGCCCCTGCATAGACTATGGTATTGTCTCCAATTGTTACATTATCACCTATATACACATGGGGATAGATTTTAACATGACTCCCTATTTTTGCATTGCTTCCAACATAGGAGAAGGCCCCGCGGTATCCTGATTCACCTACCATACTACCTTGCCCCAAAAACGCTGGCTCTTCTACTCCTATTTTCTCTGTTTTTGTTAGTTTTTGGTATTGTTTAAGAAGAAACGTAAGACTGCTGTATGGGTCATCAACGGTGATTAGCGCCGGTTGAATGGGTTCCTTAAGCTGTAATGCTCTATTTACGATCACAGCTGCCGCCTTAGTGGTATATAGTTGTGATTCGTATTTTGGATTATGTAGGAAAGAAATAGTTGCTGGTCCGGCTTTGTCTAAGGGACCTATGTTGTTGACTGTAGTCTCACCGTTTCCTACTACCTCACCATTGAGCAGTTCAGCTAGTTGATTAATAGTAAATTTCATTGGTAATCAGAGGGTTTGAATTGTCACAAATTTACACTTTTGGGCCAGGTTAGGTAGTACTTTTTAACAATTTTGCGAAGAGATGCTATGTTGGGTAAGTCCGAAGCCTGGGCAATATCCACCAGCGTTCCCTGGTTTTTTAGAATGCTAATTCCAGTATCACCAGAAATATAAGCGGCGTTACTTACATCTCCATGGCTAAATAGAAATTCAATATCCTCAATATCTGTAAGCTTAAATTGGTTTCCTATTTCTTGCTGGATCAAATGTAGGTCAATGTCTTCAAAAGGCTGGAAGTTAAGTCTGATTTGAAAAAGATTCCTTTCCAGAAACATCCTGCTAATTGATGATAATACCACATCTTGATGATGCTGCCATTGCTTAACTCCTGCCCAGATGTCATAATCATCAATTTGGCAATAGGCGGTGAGTAAATTTTCATCCCCGGATAAATGTTGGACACTAACGGGCTTACTTAAAAATAATTGAAGCTCTCTGGTACAGGAAACCTCAATTCCTTTTCTGATCAGGTATTGAGCCCTACGAATTAGCAAAACCATCATTTTTTCAGCAGCGACCGAAGTTTTGTGCAAATAAACCTGCCAGTACATCAGGCGTCGGGCATTTAAGAAGTTCTCTATGCTGTAAATCCCTTTTTCTTCGACCACTAATTGATCATCGTATATTCGCAACATCTTTATGATGCGATCAGACCCAATTGTCCCTTCGGAAACCCCGGTAAAGAAGCTATCCCGTTGTAGGTAATCAAGTCGGTCAATATCCAATTGACTCGATACCAATTGGTGAAAAAATTTTCTGGGGTACCTGTTTTGAAAAATCTCAACTGCTAAATCCAGCTTCCCATGAAAACTATTGTTCAAGTATTGCATAATAATTACTGATACTTGTTCGTGATTACCATTAGAGAGTAAACTAGATTCAAGGGCGTGAGAGAATGGGCCATGACCAATGTCATGCAGCAGGATAGCAGCAAGCATTGATTGAAATTCTTCGTCACTGATTTTCGTACCTTTTTGCCTAAGATTGTGTAGCGCGATGCTCATTAGATGCATGGCACCCAATGCATGGTGAAATCTAGTATGTAAGGCACCCGGGTAAACGAAATCGTTTAAACCCATTTGCTTGATTCTACGTAATCTTTGAAAGAAGGGATGTGAAATTATGTCATAAGTCAGACCCTCAGGAATGGTAATAAAACCATAAACCGGGTCGTTGATTATTTTTTTCTTTTCCAAGTTGATTTAATAAACCCTCTTATTAAGGTAACTTTAATTTTATAGAGACAATAATATGCAAAGATATAATATTTTATGGGCGGATGATGAGATAGATCTTCTTAAACCGCATATTCTATTTCTGACCGACAAGGGTTACGATATTACTCCGGTTAATAGTGGAGCCGATGCCATGGAATTGGTTGAAAGTAATTACTTCGATCTGATTTTCCTGGATGAGAATATGCCAGGAATGTCTGGGTTGGAAACACTAGCTCAAATTAAAGCCAGTAAGCCGAACATACCGGTGGTGATGATCACGAAAAGTGAAGAGGAGTACATTATGGAAGAAGCGATTGGATCGAAGATTGCTGACTATCTGATCAAACCACTCAATCCCAATCAAATCCTCCTGTCAGTTAAGAAGATTTTGGACAACAAGCGATTAGTGACTGAGAAAACCAATCTAGCCTATCAGCAGGATTTTAGAAAACTGGCGATGGCGTATACAGATCATATCAGTCATTCGGAATGGGTTGATATATACAAGAAGCTAATATACTGGGAGCTTGAAATCGACAATACTGAAAATAAAAGTATGGCCGAGGTGCTTGAAAACCAAAAATTGGAAGCCAATACAAACTTCTCGAAATTTGTATCACAGAATTATCAGGACTGGTTGAATGATCCTGATGCACCTAAGCCCTTGCTTTCACACGAGATAATGAAGGAAAAGGTTTTCCCCAATGTGCAGTCAGGCCAACCGCTATTTTTTATTGTAATTGATAACCTACGATATGATCAGTGGAAAACTATAGAACCCATAGTCCTTGATTACTTCAACGTAGAAAATGAAGAATTGTACTACTCCATTCTGCCCACAACTACCGCTTATTCCAGAAATGCTATTTTTTCCGGAATGTTGCCCTTGGAAATGGCAAAATCCCATCCCGATCTATGGGTAGGAGAAGATGAAGAGGGTGGTAAAAACAAACATGAATCGGAGTTTATCGGCAGGCAAATATCCAAGTTACGGTTGGATATTAAGCACAGCTATAACAAGATAATACATGCCAATCAAGGTAAAGCATTACTGGATAACTTCATTAACTTAATGAATAATGATTTGAATGTCATAGTCTACAATTTTGTGGATATGCTTTCTCATGCAAGAACCGACATGCAGATGATCAGAGAACTAGCCCATGATGAGTCAGCTTATCGATCCATAACCAAATCATGGTTTATTCATTCACCATTGTTGGAAACAATGAAGAGAATTTCTGATAAAGGGGCAAAAATGATAATCACCACAGATCATGGGACCATCAGGGTAAAAAGACCATTCAAGATTGTGGGTGACAAGCATACCAATACGAATTTACGGTATAAACAGGGTAAGAATTTAAGCTATAAAGGAAAGAATGTAATTTCAGTAAGACGACCGGAAGACTTTCATCTACCTAAAGTCAATGTGAGCACATCTTATGTTTTTGCGACGGAGGACAATTTTTTCGCTTATCCCAACAATTACAACTACTATGTAAACTACTATAAAGACACTTTTCAACACGGAGGAATGTCTCTTGAGGAAATGATAATTCCGATAATTTCCTTAACTTCAAAGAATGGTTAATTATCAGGAGGTTGAGGAGCAATTTATTGCGAAAGACCCTCAACAATTACATAACCTGGTTCCTAATATAATTGAATTGGCCAGTGACCATACAGTTTGGCTCTTCCAGGGAGATATGGGTGCTGGGAAAACTACTCTTATCAAGTCGATATGTAAATCTATGGGAGTGGTAGATCAGGTTACCAGTCCAACCTATTCATTAGTAAACGAATACCGAAATTCAGCGGGAGATGTTTTCTATCATTTTGACTTTTACAGGATAAACAATGTTGCAGAAGCCTTGGACATAGGCTGTGACGAATATTTTGATTCTGGAAATATTTGTTTGATTGAATGGCCTGAAAAAATTGAATCCATCCTTCCTGATCAATATTATTCCATAAAAATCAAGATTGTAAATCATGAAAACAGGCTAATTACTGTACAAAAAGAATGACTAAATCTGAAAAAGATAAGCCATCTCCGCAGGCGAGTATATATCCTCAAGAATCCTTAATGAAAGTGCCAGATCGGGCTTCCGCTCTTTCCATTGGGATCCCTAAAGAGATGTCAGTTCAGGAAAATAGAGTTTCTCTTAGCCCTGAAGCGGTCGGGCTTTTGGTTGCCAATGGACATCAGGTAAGCGTTGAGAGTACTGCCGGGGAGAAAGCCAAATTCAGTGATAGGGAATACAGTGAAGTGGGAGCAAAAATTAGTTACGATACCGAAGGTGTCTTCAAGTGTGATATTGTCTTAAAAATCGAACCGCCAACCCTGGAGGAGGTGGATAAATTGGTACCGGGGAAAACACTTATTTCTGCCTTGCAATTGGGTAGCCAGACTGTAGATTATGTACAGGCCCTAAACAAAAAAAGAATTACTGCGGTAGCCATCGAACTAATAGAAGATAAAGTAGGTGGCTTGCCGGTAGTTCGAGCCATGAGTGAAGTGGCAGGAAGTACAGTAATTCCGATCGCAACCGAATACCTCAGCAGTGTAAATAGTGGGAAAGGAATCTTGCTCGGAGGAATCACCGGAGTGCCACCGACCAAAGTATTGATCCTGGGAGCAGGAACAGTGGCAGAGTATGCAGCTCGGGCTGCAATAGGCTTGGGAGCTCAAATTCAGGTGTTTGACAATCACATATACAAATTGCGGAGAATCAAACACGCGCTCGGTCATCAGATATATACCTCGACCATTGATGCTACTATACTCGCTGAATCACTCAAATCCGCTGATGTAGTCATTGGAGCTATGCGAGCAGAGAAAGGTAGAAACCGTTGCATTGTTACTGAAGAGATGGTGGCATCTATGAAACCGGAATCAGTAATAATCGATGTGAGTATTGATCAGGGTGGGTGCTTTGAGACTTCAGAGGTGACCACTCATAGTAATCCGGTTTTTAAAAAATTTGATATTATCCATTATTGTGTGCCGAATATAGCATCCCGGGTAGCCAGGACTGCCACCAACGTATTCAGTCATATATTTACTCCTGTGTTGCTGCAAATTACAGAGATTGGATCCATTGAAGATATGATTTTTGCCAACCGTTGGTTTATGAAGGGAGTATATACATTTAAAGGAAACATAACCAATGCTGACCTGGGTAGAAAATTTAAGCTCAAATGCCAGGATTTAAGCTTGTTTATTGGGACCCGGTTTTAGAGTTTACTCAGGCTTGCCTCTAGGGTCCGGATTTTGGCCTCTGCATCTTTTTTCTTCTTTTGTTCATTAAGTACCACTTGATCTGGAGCATTTTCTACAAACCGCTTATTGGTTAATTTCTTTTGAACCGAAATAAGAAACCCTCGGGTATACTCAAGTTCTTTCTCTAAGGAATTTTTTTCTTCTGCTGGATTTGAATGCTGAGGCGTAAGCAGTAAGAATTCATCCGCTCCGATTACAAACTTACTACCGGTAACCTCCAGAGGCGGATTACAGAATTGAATTGTCTCAATGTTTGCAAGTTTCCGAATAACAGAATTATATAGACGGTAATGTTCTTCAATATTTGTTCTGACAAATAAATCGATGCACTCTCGGGGTGGTGTCTGTGTTTGAGTACGTAGGTGCCGAATTTGAGATATCACTTCAAACACCTGTTGCATGTTTTTTACCTTGATAGGGTCATAGGTAAGAGATTTAGGCCAATCAGCAATGATGATACAGTCATTTTCACTCCGGTTATGCAGTTTATGCCAGATCTCTTCAGTAATAAAAGGCATGAAAGGATGCAATAATTTCATTAATACTTCCAAAAACGCAATAGTCTCATCATAAGTCTTTTTATCAATAGGTTGCTGATAGTCAGGTTTAATCATTTCCAGATACCAAGAACTAAAGTCATCTTTAACCAATTTGTAAATGGTAATAAGAGCATCTGATATTCTAAACTTTGAGAAGTGATCTTCAATTTCTTCAATTGACTGTTGACATTTGTCATTAAACCACAATATGGCCTGATGGTTATCTGAGTTATCACCCGGAACAATATCCCATCCTTTAACCAGCCTAAGGGTATTCCATATCTTATTGGAAAAGTTACGACCTTGTTCACAGAGCTTCTCATCAAATAAAAGGTCATTTCCCGCTGGTGAGCTAAAAAGCATGCCGGTTCTAATGCCATCTGCCCCATACTGGGCCATCAATTGCAAAGGGTCCGGAGAGTTTCCCAATGATTTTGACATCTTACGCCTTTGTTGGTCTCTGACAATGCCTGTAAGGTAAACGTTTTTAAAAGGCAAAGCTTTCCTATACTCGTATCCAGCCATAATCATTCGAGCTACCCAAAAAAACAGGATTTCAGGAGCGGTAACCAGATCTCTGGTAGGGTAATAGTAATTTATTTCTTCGTTTTGGGGTTTTGCAATGCCATTGAATACTGAAATAGGCCACAACCAGCTGGACATCCAGGTATCTAATACATCCTCGTCCTGCCGAAGGTCATGCTCGGAAATGCTTTCGTCTTTTTCCCGGGCCAATTGTAGTGCGTGATCTTTGCTTTCAGCAACTACATAAGTGCCGTCAGGGAGATAATATGCTGGAATACGATGTCCCCACCATAACTGTCTGGAGATACACCAATCTCTGATGTTTTCCATCCAATGACGGTACGTGTTAGCAAACTTCCGGGGATAGAGTTTAATATGCCCATCAAGTACATGGTCTAATGCAGGTTTGGATAACTTTTCCATTTTCATGAACCACTGCATGGATAATTTAGGTTCAATAATGGCGTTTGTTCTTTCTGAAAATCCAATGCTATTCATGTACTCTTCCACTTTCACTAATTGCCCTGACCTATCAAGATCTTCAGCAATTAATTCACGGGCTTTAAAACGGTCTTCACCAATATATAGTTGAGCATGTTGATTTAAGGATCCATCATTGTTTAGTATGTCGATGCTCTTTAATTGATGCTTGAGGCCCAATTCGTAGTCATTTAGGTCATGTGCCGGCGTAACCTTCAAACAGCCGGTACCAAACTCCATAGAAACATACTCATCTTCGATTATTGGGATTACCCTGTTGATCAGGGGGACTATAGCTTTCTTGCCTTTTAGATGAGTGTAACGTATGTCATTGGGGTTAATGCAGACAGCTGTATCACCCAATATGGTTTCTGGGCGAGTAGTAGCAATCGTAATGACTTCATCACTTCCTTCAATGGAGTACTTCACAAAGTATAGTTTGGATTTCACCTCACGGTGGTTTACTTCTTCATCAGAAAGTGCAGTCATTCCCTGAGGATCCCAATTTACCATTCGTACCCCCCGGTAAATCCATCCTTTCCGGTAGAGATCCACAAAGACTTTAATTACATCCTTGTAGTATTGATCATCCATGGTAAAGCTTGTACGGTCCCAATCACAAGAGGCTCCTAGTTTCTTAAGTTGGTTGAGGATTATTCCTCCGTACTTGTTGGTCCAGTCCCAGGCATGTGTTAAAAATTCATCTCTGGAAAGTTGATTTTTTTCAATACCCTGTTGTTTTAACATGGCTACCACCTTGGCTTCCGTGGCAATTGAGGCATGATCTGTGCCCGGTATCCAGCACGCTTCTTTTCCATCCATTCGAGCTTTCCTGATTAAAATGTCCTGAATGGTATTGTTTAACATGTGACCCATGTGTAGTACTCCTGTAACATTAGGAGGGGGCATAACGATGGTATAGGACTCCTTATCCGGGTTCGGGCTGGAGCTGAAATATCTATGTTCTATCCAATATTGGTACCATTTATCTTCGACATTCTGAGGTTGGTATTTTGATGACAGTGACATTCTATAGATATTTATTCGGCAGCAAAATTAAGAAAATATCCCTTCATGGACTATACACATGAGATGACTCACGAGGTCAAATACAAAGTTTTTAATTTTTATTACTTTTGGCGGGTCGATTAATCAATAAAATCCATGTTAGACGCATTCATTGTAGGAGCCGGACCCATTGGTTTGGCATGCGGAATTGAGGCCAAACGTAAAGGTTTAAGTTATATAATAGCAGACAAAGGTTGTCTGGTAAATTCACTTTATAACTATCCTTATAACATGACATTTTTCAGTACTTCAGACCGATTGGAAATAGGAGATGTGCCATTTATTTCTCACGGAAACAAACCTAATCGTTCAGAAGCTTTAGAGTATTACCGTAGAGTGGCCTCCAGCTGGAACCTCAACTTACGGCTTTATGAAAAAGTTCTTTCTGTAGATAGAGCAGTGGAAGGGTTTTCTATCAAAACCAATCGCAATAGTTATGAAGCCCGTTCATTGGTGATTGCCACAGGATTTTATGACTTACCTTATTTGCTTCAGATTCCAGGAGAAGAATTGCCCAAAGTGAAACACTATTATGATGAGCCTCATCCATACTTTGGTCAAAATATAGTAGTGGTTGGAGGAGCAAATTCAGGCGTTGATGTAGCCTTGGAAACATATCGAAAAGGTGCTCATGTGACCATGGTGTTGCGAGAAGAAGAAATCAGTACTAGGGTAAAATACTGGGTAAAGCCTGATATTGAGAATAGGATCAAAGAAGGATCAATTAAAGCGTATTTCAAGTCATCAATAACGGAGATTCGTGAAAGAGCGCTTGATCTGATTACCCCGGATGGACCGCTTACCATTCCAAATGACTATGTTTTGGCAATGACCGGTTATCAACCTGATTTTGGTTTTTTGACATCCCTGGGCATTGAGTTGAATGAAAATGCCATTAAATCACCGATATACCACCCGGATACTCATGAGACCAACCAAGAGAATATATATCTCGCCGGTGTCATATGTGGAGGGCTTCAGACCAATAAATGGTTTATTGAAAACTCCAGAGATCATGCAACCATGATTTTTGAGAACCTTGAAAAGCGATTTAAGTAAATATTTTAATTTTCTACTTCCGCCTTACCCGTCATTTAACCTTTGACTTGACCCTAGCAAAACCTTTTTTTGCATTAGACCAAATTGATAGTATTATTGTAACCACGTCTTATGAGTCAATCACTGGCAAGTATACAAGCTCCCATCGCTTTTGAAATGAAGGAATTCGAGAAGAAATTCCGGCAGCTCATGAAGAGTAAAGTCCTATTATTGGACAAAATCATGGGTTACATCGTTAAACGCAAGGGAAAGCAGATGAGGCCGATGTTTGTATTTCTGTCAGCTGGAGTTTCCGGCAAGATCTCTGAAAGTACCTACAGAGGTGCATCATTGATTGAGCTATTGCATACCGCTACCCTGGTCCACGATGATGTGGTAGATGATGCAAATTATCGACGTGGTTTTTTTTCTATTAATGCGCTATGGAAAAACAAGATAGCCGTCCTGGTAGGAGACTATCTGCTGTCCAGAGGGTTGCTGTTGTCGGTGGACCATGGAGATTTTGATTTGTTGCGATTAGTATCTCAAGCAGTAAGGGAAATGAGTGAGGGTGAACTGCTCCAGATGGAAAAAGCAAAAAAACTGGATATAACCGAAAGCATATATTTTGATATTATTAGACAAAAGACAGCCAGTCTTATTTCCTCCTGCTGTGGAGTGGGTGCAATTTCAGGGGGAGCTGATGAAAAATCCATTGCTCAAATGACGCTCTTTGGAGAAAAAATAGGAATGGCTTTTCAAATCAAGGATGACCTGTTCGACTATGGAAGCACTAAAATCGGCAAACCATTAGGAATAGATATCAAGGAAAAGAAGATGACGCTGCCTTTGATTTACTCATTGAAGGAAGCTTCATCAAATGATCAGAAAAGGATTAAGCGTATTGTAAAAAACAATAACAGTAGAAATAAAAATGTACAACAGGTTATTGCATTTGTAAAAGAATCCGGAGGCATTGACTACGCCCATCAAGTAATGGGGCGATACGTTGATGAAGCCCTGCAGATATTGGACGAATTTGATGACTCCACCTACAAAGACTCACTAAAACAAATGGTTGAATATACCATATCCAGGAATAGGTAATCAACAATCCAATAACAGCGGTGTATGCCGGTATAAACCTTAATCCCAGAATTGTCATTAGAAATTTACTGTGGCTTCTAATTTGCTATCATTCAGGCACGTACTCACTTTTTGGTACTCACCATAATCTTACTATGTCTCCGTGCCAAAAA
>QIMC01000147.1 GCA_003232185.1 Flammeovirgaceae bacterium
TTAGCTTATGGCTATCTGAAATCAGAGATTGGAGTTCATAGATTAGTTCGTATTTCTCCTTTTGATAGTGGAGGAAGGCGCCATACTTCCTTTGCCTCTGTTTTTGTATACCCTGTAGTTGATGATACCATCAAAATTGAAATAAACCCAGCGGACATTACCTGGGATACTTATCGTTCCGGAGGAGCTGGAGGACAGAATGTAAATAAAGTTGAAACTGCAGTCCGTTTACATCATGAACCTTCAGGTATCGTTTTGGAGTGTCAGCAAGAGCGTTCCCAGATACAAAACAAAGATAAGGCCCTTAAGATGCTAAAATCAAGGCTGTATCAGCTGGAAGTGCAAAAACGCAACGACGAAAGGGATGTAGTCGAGAGCAACAAGATGAAGATTGATTTTGGCTCTCAAATTCGAAATTATGTACTACATCCTTATAAACTAATCAAGGACAACCGCACCGGGGTGGAGCGAACCGATGTTCAAAATGTACTGGATGGAGATTTGGACAGCTTTATTAAGGCATATCTTATGGAACTGTAACCCTGCTTCGGTAAGCTACCTGCCTGACCGAGAGGCAGGCAAATTTCAAAAATCAAATAACACTTAAATTTCAAATTCCAAGGTCTAAGCATCAAAAACAAACCTGAACCACGCAACAAGAATAACGTGATTAATTACGTTATTATCGATAGTATTTCTTTCTAATCTTGAAGGTTTCTGGTCAAATGTTCTATTGATCTGCTGCTCCCAGAACTCAGCTCTATAGTTTGGAGCTTGTTTTATGGGTATTTGGAGCCTGCCGGCTTATTATGATGTGCTTGTCTCATCACCATATTTACTTGCCGTTGGGAATGACCCCATGCTATCGGTTGCATGCCTATCAACGCAAAAAAATAGAAAACTATTTGTTTGCTAAAATAGAAAGAAATACATTTGTTTGGCAAAAGCAAAAGAAATATGAAAGGAACATACCTAGGTGAATTTGAAGAATTGGTACTACTGGCCGTCGCTTTGCTTCACGATGATGCCTATGGCTTGGGTATTCTTGACGAAATAGAGGCAAAATCAGGCAGGACTGTGACTATTAGTACTATACATTCCACACTCAATCGGTTAGAAAAGAAAGGGCTGTTAACTTCTTACATGGGTGGTGCAACCACCGCCAGAGGAGGTAGGAGCAAACGATTTTTTGAAATAACTGCATCGGGAAGGAAAGCGTTAATTCATGCCCATAAATTACGTAATACCATGTGGGATGGAATTCCACAGGCAGTTTGGCAGGTTAGTTAGAAACATAAAGATGAAAAAAGAGCGGCAATCTTCCTCAAAAAATAAACCTCCAGGTTGGGCGATACGTATTCTGCGCTGGTATTGCAGGCAGGAGTATCTGGATGAAATTGAAGGAGACCTATATGAATTATATCGGCGCAGGCGTCAAAAATACGGGCACTTTAGAACATCTGCTTTATATACAATGAATGTGATGGGTTTTTTCAGGCTCTACAACTTTAAAGGATTCAAATCATTTGAAATTTCCGGTGTCACACCCGCCATACTTGAAAATTATTTCAAGGTTACCGGGAGGAGTTTTGTTAGAAATAAAACCACTTCATTTCTAACACTAGGGGGACTCATCATTGGCATTGCCACCACCCTATTACTGGGTTTGTATATCTATGATGAATTGAGCTTTGATAATTTCCATCCCAATGAGGACCTGACTTACAGGCTCTATTCCGAATATAAGGGGGGAAGAGAGGGTAGAGATACTCGAGGAGGCTGGACCTATTACGGCTTCGCTAAAGAAATTGAAGCCAAGATACCGGAAGTAGAACGTACGCTGCGTGTGAAAATGTACGGTACGAGTGAGGAATTAATGGAAGCCAATGGTGTAAAATTCAACGAACAATTTCGACTGGAAGCTGAGTCCTCCTTTTTTGATTTTTTTGGATTTAAACTACTCCACGGAGATCCGACTACGGCTTTGAGTGAGCCTCATAACATCATTCTAACTGAAAAAATTGCTCTAAAATATTTTAATCGTACCGATATTGTCGGAGAGAACGTCAGGTTGAATAACGCTTCCGATTTTGTAATTAGCGCTGTCGCCGAAGATCCCCCGTATAATACCCATTTAAATTATAGCTACATAGTTCCATTCACTCCCCAGGATAATAGACCTTGGAGGAGGACCTGTGAAACCTATTTACGCCTATATAAGCATACCGAGTTTACGGTTTTGGATGAAAAGATAGGTGCTCTTGCAAAATCAATTCCTGAATTAAAATATATAAAGAAAATTGGGGTTCTAGGCATCCGGGATGTTTATCTAAGCGGGGAGTTTGATCACGGTCGCGATCGCCAGGGAAGTATGTTGTATATATACATTTTTTCCTCAATAGGAATATTGGTATTGATCATTGCTTTCATCAATTATACCAATCTTACTACAGCCGCATACTTAAAAAGGTCTTTTGAAATGGGAGTTCGAAAAATTGTCGGTGCCGGTAAAGCAAACCTACTTTTACAACAATTTGCAGAAACCTATTTCTTTATATTTCTTGCTACAATTGTTGCTGGAGTCGCTGTATATTTCTTAGTACCGGAGTACAACAACTTTCTGGAACGAGATCTATCCTTATCGTCTGCCAAGTGGAGAATTATTGGTATTCTCGCCGCTCTTCCGATTGTTTTTACGGCTATCGCAGGGCTTTATCCCGCTCTGTCTTTGAGCAATTTTAAATCCTCTAAAGCTATTAAGGGTAAAACGCAATTAGGAAATGGAAAGATGACAAGAAAAGGGCTGGTCATTTTCCAGTTCTTAGTCTGCCAGGTTTTAATCCTTGCTACTTTAACCATTCATGGACAAATGAATTATTTGCGTAACAAGAATCTCGGTTTTAAAAAGGATCAAATGTTAATTATACCTCTAAAAGGTTCAGCTGTTGAGACCCATAAATTGCTTAAAACAGAATTTCTACGTCTTACAGGTATTATTAGCGCTTCCGTTTCGATGGCTGTGCCTGGTAAAAATTTCGGGATCAGTTTTTATAGTTCCGATGAAATTGAGGATTTTGATAACGACAGCCTAAGTCTGGTTTTTGATGACTTTTTGGTAGATGAGGACTTTTTTGAGAACTACGAAATGGATTTAGTAAACGGCCGCTTTTTATCTAGAGATTTCCCATCTGATTCTGCAAATTCCCTATTGATTAATGAAACATCCTTAAACATTCTGGGCTGGGATGATCCATTAGGAAAAAAAATGGAAAACAAACAGGTAGTCGGTGTCGTAAAAGATTTCCATAATAATTCTTTAAAAACAGAGATTAAGCCTCTAATTTTTGGTATTTCCCACCTGGCCAAGGATGCCAAATATCTTTCGCTCAAATTGCGCAGCTCCGATTATCTTGAAACTGTAGGGCAATTAAAAGACACATGGGAGAGCATGATAACAGACTACCCTTTTGATTACTTTTTTCTGGATGATTATTTTGACAATATGTACAGATCAGAAGAAAGGTTGGGAAAAATTATGAAGAGTTTTACTGTACTTGCAGTATTTATTGGTCTTCTGGGGCTGATCGGGCTGGCTATATTCATGACCAAACAAAGAACGAATGAGATTGGGGTGAGAAAAACATTTGGCGCCACTGTGATGGACGTGTTTGGATTGGTTACCTGGGATTTTTTAAAGCTTATTTTAATAGGTATTATTATAGCCATTCCCATCGCCTTATATATTATGAATCAATGGTTGCAAAACTTTGCTTATAGAATTACTCCGGATTGGTGGCTGATCTTAGCTAGTTCCCTATTTACCATGGTGATCGCTTTATTAGCCATTGGCGGGCAGACGGTTAAAGCGGCAATGATCAGTCCCTCAGAGACATTGAGACAGCCTATTTATTAGCCTTTTGCTGCCTGACCGAGAGGCGGGCAAATTTCAAAAATCAAATAACCCCTAAATTTCAAATCCCAAGGCCTAAGCATTAAAACAAAGCTGAACAGTATAAAGAATAAGGTGATTAATAAGGTGATTAATCACCTTATTAATCACCTTCATGGCAAGTCCAACTGTCTACCAAAACCAAGCTTTAAATTCCAGTTTGTCTCTCAAAATCCCCGGGCCATCTCGGATTTATTCCGGGACCGGGGTCTTCTACTTTTAGTATTTCTTAGGTCTGAATTTGTTTTACGAGTTTTGGTGATTATTTGGTTATTGCATCCTAAGTATTATGTAATAAATACATAAATATGTAATTATTTTATTATATATGCAGTATACGTATTATGTATGGTAAATAGGGTCACAAATATTCTAGATATTTTAACAGAGAAAGGCCTGTTTTCCGGCTACTCATTCCGTGAGAAAGTCGAAAATTGCCCGGAGGGTAACACTTTTGTGATCCAAATGAAAGATATCGAACAATATACCTTTATAAAACCCGAACTGAGCCGAACCAACTTTCAATCAGAAAAGCAAAAGTATTTTCTTCAAAATGGGGATATACTATTTATGGCCAAAGGATCCAATAATTATGCGCTGGTTTATGATCTGGATCTCCTCAAAGCGGTGGCGGCTTCGGCTTTCTTTGTATTAAGACCTGACCGGCAGAAAATAAACCCGTACTACCTGTCATGGTATATTAATCAAAGCCCGGTGCAGAAGTATCTAAAGGCAAATGTGGCCGGGACCTACGTACCCAATGTAAACCGGCAAACTATAGCAGGGATCCAAATACTGCTGCCTGATAGGACCAAACAAAATCTTATTGCTCAAATAACCGGATTGTCTGAAAAAGAGCAACTACTATTGGAACAAATTAAGCGACAAAGAAAATCAATTATCTCAAACCAGCTAATGAAAACCTTAGGTTCAGGCTTGACTTGACACTAAACGATTAAACAATGGAACAACCAGTGACCCAAGACCAAATAAACAAGACCCTCTGGGCTGCCTGCGATACTTTTCGCGGGGCCTTCGATTCATCAGAATATAAAAACTACATTTTGGTTTTCATGTTTCTGAAATACCTCAGTGATGTGTGGAAGGACAAACAAGCTGCATACAGGGAAAAATACGGAGAAGATCCGGTAATTATCCAGCGCAAGATGCAACGGGAGCGGTTTGTGTTACCGGCAGACTGCACTTTTGATTATCTGCACCAACACCGCAACGATGCTGACATAGGAGAAAAGATTGACAAGGTACTGGCCAGGATCGAGGACCAGAACCTGGAAAAACTGGACGGGGTTTTCAGGAACATAAGCTTCAATTCTGAAAAACTGGGCCAGACCAAAGACCGCAACCGGCGACTCAAAAACCTGATCAATGATTTTGCCAATCCCAATTTGGACTTCAGGCCTTCGGTTCTGGGCCGAAAGGAGGATCTGATTGGCAATGCCTACATGTACCTGATAGAGCGTTTTGCTTCCGGGGCCGGTAAGAAGGGTGGTGAGTTTTATACGCCCCACGAAGTGTCGGAGTTGCTGGCCAAACTAATTGCGCCTAAAGCCGGGGCCCGCATTTGTGATCCCACTTGCGGATCCGGTTCCTTATTGATCACCGTGGCAGAAGAAGTGAGGGGAAAAGATGGCAAGCCTTCCAATGACTTCTCCCTTTACGGACAGGACAGCAATGGCGACACCTGGGCCTTGGCCAAATTGAACATGTTCCTACACAGCATGGATTCAGCGGATATTGAATGGGGAGATACCATTAACAACCCCTTACTGCTGGAGGGGGACAGCCTGATGAAATTTGATGTGGTGGTGGCCAATCCACCCTTTTCACTGGATAAGTGGGGCCATGAGGATGCAGAGGCAGACCGCTTTAAGCGATTCCTACGGGGCATTCCACCCAGGAGTAAGGGAGATTATGCTTTTATCCTGCACATGATTGATACCACCTTGCCCAGGGGAAAAGTAGGGGTGATCGTGCCCCATGGGGTGCTGTTTAGAGGGAGCGCCGAGGGAAGGATCCGAAAAGCGCTGATAGAGGAAAACTTATTGGAAGCGGTCATCGGCTTACCCACTAACTTGTTTTTCGGTACCGGCATTCCGGCGGCCATTTTGATCTTCAATAAAGCCAAAGAGCAAAATGATGTGCTGTTTATTGATGCCAGTAAAGAATACCAGGATGGCAAGAAGCAGAACAAACTGCGGGCTCAGGACATCGAGCATATTGTCGCGACCTACCAGGCGTTTGAAACCACCGATAAGTATTCCTACCGGGCCACATTGCAGGAGATTGAAGAAAACGAATTCAACCTGAATATCCCCCGGTACGTGGACACCTTTGAAGAGGAAGAGCCGGTGGACATACCCGCAGTGCAGAAAGAGATCAATCAATTGGAAAGTGAATTGGTAGAAGTACGGGGAGAGATGGATGGGTATTTAAAAGAGCTGGGGTTTTAGCTATGGCGAAAAACAGAAAAATTGAAGTTAAAGATATTGAGGTAGCTGTCACCAGAATGCGGTATGATGATTATATTTCACTAACGGATATAGCCAGATATAGAGATACCGATCGTACTGACTACATTCTCCAAAACTGGATGAGAACGAGAAGTACCATAGAATTTCTTGGACTTTGGGAGAAACTGAACAATCCCCATTTTAAACCCATCGAATTCGATGGGTTTAAAAGCCAGGCTGGTTCCAACAGCTTTAGTCTTACACCCAAACGATGGATAGAATCAACCAAGGCCACTGGCATCATATCAAAAGCAGGTAGATACGGTGGAACTTATGCTCACAGAGATATAGCTTTCGAATTTGCATCATGGATTAGTGCGGAATTTAAGTTGTATTTGGTGGTTGAATTTCAGCGTCTCAAAAAACAGGAAAATGATCAAAGCCACCTAGAGTGGAATGTAAGCCGAATACTGGCTAAGGTCAATTACAAGATCCATACCGATGCCATAAAGGAAAACCTGATACCTGAAGAACTGCCAACATCGCGTATTCAATTCGTATATGCCTCAGAAGCAGATTTGCTGAATGTGGCACTCTTTGGTATCACTGCCAAGGAATGGCGCCATCAAAACCCCGACCAAGCAGGAAATATCCGGGACCATGCCATAATCGAACAGTTGATAGCACTGACCAACCTGGAAAGCATCAATGCCATGCTGATTGATCAGGGTTTATCCCAGTCAGACCGGCTGACCCAGCTAAATCATATTGCCATTCAACAGATGAAGTCTTTGTTACAAAATCCCGGTATTAAAAACCTGAAAAATGGCGAAAACTAACGATATGGGAAGCGTACCGGCTGAAGCTTCAAAGAAGGGCCTGTCCAGCGAAGCTTTATCGAAGGTGGGATATAAGCACACTAAACTGGGGTGGATTCCGAAGGATTGGGTAGTTGTAAAAGTTTCAGAAGTATTTGAATTCCTATCCTCTAATTCATTATCAAGAAATCAAATGAATTATGATGTTACTAAAATTAGTATTTATAATATTCACTACGGAGATATCCACGCTACTTACAAAGAGCCAATATTAGATTTTGAAAAGGAGAAGTCAATCCCAGTAGTTTCAAACGATGTTAAAATTCCTAATTCTGCTGACTATTTAATGGATGGGGATGTTATAATAGCTGATGCATCTGAAGATTACGAGGGAGTAGGGCAAGCAATAGAACTTAAGAACTTGAATGGAAAAAGAGTCTTGGCAGGCCTGCACACGTTCGCATTAAGAGATAATTCTTCATTAACCATTAAGGGATTTAGAGCCTATATTTTTAAAAACCCTAAAGTATCTAAAGCTATAAAGGTTATTGCAACAGGAAGTAAAGTTTATGGAATATCAAAGGCAAATCTATTCAAGTTTGAATTAGTTCTCCCCCCCTCCCCGAACAACAAAAAATTGCCCAAATCCTCAGCACCTGGGATCGGGCCATAGACAAAATCGGGCAGCTGATCGCCAAAAAACAAGAGCAAAAAAAAGGGTTGATGCAGTGGTTGTTGACGGGGAAAAAGCGGTTTTCCTCCTTCGTCACGCCCATTGGCGCGACTTCGGAGGATAAACCCTCCGATCCAATGGAAAGTCATAAGGATGGATCGCTAAAGAGTTCCTGGAAAATGAAGGAGACCAAGTTGGGGTGGATTCCGGAGGATTGGGAGGTAAAAAAGGTGTCATACGTTTTTGATTTCTTATCCACCAATTCATTTTCAAGAAAACAAATGCACTATAATGCAACGGAAGGTAGCATTTACAACATCCATTATGGAGATATTCACGCGACTTACAAAGAGCCTATTTTGGATTTTGATATTGAAAAATCAGTACCGGTAATCTCAAACGAAATAGAGCTGTCTAATTCTGCATCGTATCTAAAGGATGGTGATGTGATAATAGCAGATGCTTCTGAAGATTATGAAGGAGTGGGTGAGGCAATTGAACTTAAGAACATTAATGAAAAAAAGGTTTTGGCTGGGCTTCACACATTTGCTTTAAGAGATAAATCATCACTCACAAGTGTTGGTTTTCGAGCTTATATATTCAAGAATCCCAAAGTTTCTAAAGCAATCAAGGTAATCGCTACGGGAAGCAAGGTCTATGGGATTTCAAAAGCGAATCTTGAAAAGTTTGAATTGGTATTACCCATTATCAAAGAACAACAAAAAATCGCCTCCGTACTCTCCACCGCCGATCAGGAAATTAAAAAACTTCAAAAGCAGTTGGAGCAGTTGAAGGAACAGAAGAGGGGACTGATGCAAGTGTTACTAACAGGGGAAGTCCGTGTTAGCATAGACTAAAAATCGAGTTTATGGAACTTAAGGAATTTATTGAAGAAGCCAAACACCAGGAAAACGGTACCGAATATTGGCTGGCCCGGGAGATCAGGGCTGTATGGAGGATTTGCTACCAAAGACACCTCAAGAAACTTAGATGAAAGTATTTAAAATAGAGATTGAAAATTACCGGTTGTTAAAAAGCTTTTCCATGGACTTGGAAAAAGAACTTTCCTTGGTGATCGGGGAAAACAATACAGGTAAGACCTCAATTTTGTCGATTCTTGATAAGTTCTTAGGTCAGTCCGATAAAAACAGATTTTCATTTAACGATTTTAACATTGAATTCAAGAAAAAACTTAAAACTCTTATTAAAAATGAGGGTGCAGTTCTGGAAGAAAAATATAAGCGCTTAGGAATAAGGCTCCGTCTATTTATCGAATACACTGAAACGGACAACTTATCGAATGTTAGCCGGGTGATGATGGATTTAGACCCCAAAAACAATGTGATTGTCTTGGGTTTTGAATATACCTTGGATTTTAACGAATATACCCGGATTAGAAAGGAGTATAAAGAATTTGAGGCTAAGGAAAAGGCCAAAAAACAAGCCAAGCCGGATTATGAGATTAGAAGTATATCTGATTTTTTTCAGTTGCAGCAAGCGGAGCACTTCAAAATCAACAAAAAATCACTTGCATACGATCCGGTTACCAAATTGGCAAATGAGGACACCTCCATTAATCTGGATAGTGAGAAAATCAGCATTGCCGATATAATCAATTTCAAATACATCAGTGCTAAAAGAGACGTAACTAATAAAGAGGTTGATAAAACTCTGTCCGGTCAAACCTCAAGGATTTATAGACGTACTGAGACAAGTGATGAACAGAACAAAGCTGTTGAAGATTTTAAAGACAAACTAAGCGAAACAGATACTCATTTAAGGGGGATATATAAGACACTATTTGATGGCATAGTAAAGAAAGTAAGGGATTTTGGTGGTGTAAAAATCAATGAATCAGGGATTGAAATAATTTCTACACTCCAGCACAGAGAATTGCTGGAAGGGAATACTACTGTTGTTTACAAACATGATGCAGATAATCATCTACCCGAGCACTACAATGGTTTGGGATACATGAACCTCATCAGTATGATTTTTGAAATTGAAATTCTTGTGAACGAGTTTAAACGAGAAAAGGATAAGAAGCCAGCGGATATAAATTTGCTTTTTATCGAAGAACCGGAAGCCCATACCCATCCGCAGATGCAATATGTTTTTATCAAAAACATAAAGAAATTGCTTGGGGAAGGTATAAAAAGGGAGGATGGAGAAAACAGGGACTTGCAATATATTATAAGCACACATTCAGCATGTATTGTAGCAGATAGCGACTTTGATGACATCAAATACTTAAAGAAAGAAAACGATAACAGAGTTATTGCTAAAAATCTGAAAGACCTAAAGAATGAATATGAAGCGGAAATAGCACAATACCAATTCCTGAAACAGTATTTGACAATCAGTCGGGCTGAAATATTTTTTACTGACAAGGCGGTTTTGATCGAGGGTGATACGGAAAGAATACTTGTTCCAACCTTTATGAGAAAAGTTGATATTGAAGAAGAAAAGAAAAATATAGCATTTGGCGAACAAGATGAACACCTACCATTGCTTTCTCAAAATATTTCGGTCATTGAAGTTGGCGCGTATTCTCAAATTTTTGAAAAATTCATTGACTTTTTAGGGATTAAATCACTTATGATTACAGATATAGATTCGGTTAATGGTGAAGGGAAAAAATGTGAGGTTGCCACAGGAGTTGATTACTCTAATGAAGCCATCAAGTTTTTCTTCAAAAAACCAAAACTTGATGAAAGCAATGAACCAATTTTGAATGAATATATAACATCGTCCCTGAATGATCTAAAAGGTTATAACCTCTCGAATAAATTATTCATTAAAGTGGATGGAACCTGGACGAACCAAGCTGATGGAAAACTTTGCATTGTTTATCAAATTGAAGAAGACGGATATAATGCAAGGAGCTTTGAAGATGCTTTTATTCATGCAAACAAGGAATATATAAACACGAAGAAGGACACTTTTAAAGGACTTAAAAACATAGCCTATTTTGAAAATGGCGCCAAGAATGCCTATGCTTTGGCGGAAGAATGTATAAAGAAAAAAACTCACTTTGCTTTGGACATCCTATATCACAGCAATGAAGAATTGAGTAATTGGAAAATTCCCGCTTACATAAAAGAAGGTTTGCTATGGTTGAAGAAAGATTGACATTAGAACCAGAGGTTCAGGAAATTCTTAGGCTTATTGATAAAAAGCGCAATTTCTTGTTAAGCGGTGGTGCAGGAAGTGGCAAAACGTATTCTTTGGTTCAGGTTATCCGGCAAGTAATTACCGAAAACCCAACTTCAAAAGTAGCCTGTATGACTTATACCAATTCGGCTGTTAAAGAAATTGAAGAAAGGGTAAACCATAAAAATTTAAACGTGTCCACCATTCACGATTTTTTATGGGATAACTGCAAACACTTTCAGAAGGAGCTAAAATCGGCCATCATTGCATTGGCGAATGATGAAGAATCCAAAATCTCTATTGATGAAGGCAATCCAATACCAGCCAATTATTTTGACGATCTCAAAAAAGGGATTCAGTACAAGGAGTATTTAAAACTTAAGGAGGGTATCATTTCTCATGACGAGCTATTGATTGTAGCAAACTACATGTTTAAAAAATATTCTAAGCTCAGTGACATTGTTAAAGACAAATTTCAGTTCATTTTCATTGACGAGTACCAGGACACAAACGCAGCGGTGGTTGATATTCTTCTGAATCATTTTAAGAAAAGCAGGAAACAAAATCTTATTGGTTTTTTCGGAGATGCCATGCAATCCATCTATGATGACGGAATTGGAAACTTGGATGAATACAAAGGAGATGCAGCAGACACGGTAAAGGAAGTAAAGAAAGCCCAAAACAGAAGAAACCCCCGGAAAGTAATTGATTTGGCCAATAGATTAAGGACTGATGGAATAACCCAAGAGCCTTCTGCTGATGAAACCGCACCGAATATGTTAGGTGGGCAGGTGAAAGAAGGAAACATTCTGTTTATTTATTCCCCTAACGGTGATATTTCAGCGGTGAAGCAATACTTATATGCAAACCATGGATGGAACTTTGAAAATGCGGAGGAAACGAAAGAATTGAATTTAACACATAATCTGATAGCAAACAAAGCCGGTTTTCGGACATTGATGGATATTTATGACAAGGATTTAATATTGGGCTTTAGGAATAGAATCAAAAAGTGCATAAAGGATAGAGCCATTGGAACTGACTTTTCGGAAAACACATTTGGTGAAGTGGTTGCTTCATTGGAACAAGGAAAAACAGGAGGGGATTTAAGGGCAGTCAGTCCAACCAATACAATGCAGTCTTTTATAGATGGAAATCCTGAACTATACAATATCGCATTAAATTATAACTATTCGCTTTTCTCCAAAATGTATGTCAATAAGGACCAGCTTCTGGATGACAAAAAACAAGACGAAGAAGATGAGAACAAAAAGGGCTCAAAGAGGGACAATTTAATTAAGCATCTCTTTAAAATTCAAAATAATATCGTGCTGTATAAAAGTGGTCGGTACAATGAATTTTTGAGAGTAACCGATTATAAAAACAAAATCATCCGGATTGCAGACAAACGGATATTAAAAGACAATATTGAGAGCCTGACCAATGTAGGGGATAAAACGATAGAAGAAGTAATCAATGATGCGAATGAAAAAAGTATTTGCCTGATAGATGATAAGTTAGAGGATTTTAAGGCAATGAATGAATACCTGTATAACAGGGTAAAAGAAGTTAGGTTCAGTGAGTTTGAGAAGTTGTATGATTATCTGGAAGGTAAAACCCCATTTTCTACACAGCATAAAACTAAAGGAACGGAGTTCAATAATGTTCTTGTCATTTTAGATAACGGCAGTTGGCCCAAATATAATTTTGAATATTTATTTACAGACAGAACCGACAAAGCAAGTGTCCTTCAAAGAACACAAAAAATATTTTACATGTGCTGTACACGAGCAAAGAAAAACTTAGCGGTTTTCTATTATGACCCTAATCCAGCAGTTGTTGCAAAGGCAAACGAATGGTTTGGGAACAATAACATTGTAGCACTTTAGTTATGGAAAAATAGGTTTCAAATGCCAACAAAGAAAGACATATTACATACAGAATCAGCCTTGCTCAATGAGATAAGTGCCCTCACTGAGCAAGGCCAGGCTCAGGTAGTGTCACAGGTAAACAGTGCCCTAACCATGCTTTTCTGGCAGGCAGGTAGGCAGGCGCATCAATGAATTTGTACTGGAACATAAACGGGCCGAGTACGGCAAACAGATTGTCGTTACACTGTCACGATATAAGCTGGTCGCATTTTCTGGCCTTATTGCCCCTGGCAGCTACTAAAAAACAATAAAGTATAAAAAACATAGAACAGAAAAAGGGATTGATGCAGGTTTTGTTGACGGGAGCGGTACGAACAGGATTCAAAAAGATTTAAGGATGGTCAGGATTATGGATATTGAAATCAACAAATTAACACATAAGATCATTGGTTGCGCCATGCAAGTTCATCGCACTTTAGGGAATGGGTTTCAAGAAGTGATTTACCAAAGGGCACTGGCCATTGAGCTGGCTTATGAGGGTTTGGAATTTATGCGTGAGCAGGAGATGGAAATCTTTTATCGGGAGCAGCAGATTGGAATCAGAAGGGTGGATTTTATGGTAGAAGCACGGGTATTGGTAGAAATCAAGGCACTGGAACAGCTTCTACCTGTGCATAAGGCACAGGCTATCAATTACCTGGAGATTTGTGGACGGGCTCATGGACTTCTCATTAATTTTGGAGGTACTAGCCTGGATTTCAAAAGAGTGTATAATAAGAATCTTGTCAATCCTGAAAATCAACCAAATCCTGTGTAAGACAACTGAAGAGCAATTTATTGCGAGCCTCGCTAGAACCTGTAACGTTTGACAATGTAGATATAATAGGATATGAAAAGAGACACACTAATCAATCTTTTCTCAGGGTTTGAAGAAGACAAGCACCAGGAAAATGATCGAGCATGGGCGATTAACTGTAAATGGAATGAATGATGAAACCGGAAGATAATATAGTAATTTATGAGACTAAGGATGGACAAGCCAAAATAGATGTTCAGCTCAAAGATGATACTGTCTGGCTTTCCAATCAGCAAATGGCTGAGTTGTTCGCTCGAGAACGCAGTGTGATTACTAAACACACTAACAATGTCTTTAAAGAAGGGGAGTTGGATGAGAAAAGCAATGTGCAAATTTTGCACATTAGTGGTTCGGATAGACCAGTGAAATTCTACAACCTTGATGTAATTATTTCTGTCGGATATAGAATAAAATCACCACGTGGCACCCAATTTCGCATATGGTCTACCAAAATACTACGGGAGTATCTTGTAAAGGGTTATGTAGCTAATGAAAAACGCCTTTCGGAACTACAGAAGGTTATTCTGCTTCAGGACAAAGTCATTTCAAACTACCAACTGGAAGATAACCAGGCAGAAGGGTTGATTAAAGTAATCGCAAATTATGCCCAAGCGCTGGATATGCTGGATGATTACGACCATCAGCGACTGACTCTTCCTATAAGCTCAACCAAAGAAGTATTTAAAATTGGTTATAACGAAGCCAAAAAGGCAATAGAAACCTTAGCAGAACAAACCAATTTTCAGGGTTTATTCGGAAAGGAAAAAGATGACTCATTCAAAGGATCACTTGAAAACATTTACCAGACTTTTGATGGTCATGATCTGTATCCAAATGTTGAGGAAAAAGCTGCACACCTGCTGTACTTTGTAACCAAGAACCATTCCTTTACCGATGGCAATAAGCGGATTGCCGCCTTTCTATTTGTGTGGTTCCTGGGAAGAAATATGATGCTCCTGAGAGAGGACGGTCAAAAACGCCTTCCAGACAATACTCTGGTGGCACTTACATTGCTGATAGCAGAAAGCAATCCCGATGATAAGGACATGATGATCAAATTAACAGTCAATTTATTGACAGAAAAACCATGACTAACTACACCGAGTGGACCGATTCCCAAAAACCCGCCCTCAATCTTCTAAAAAAGCTTGGCTGGCTGTACCTCGCTCCCCAACAAACCGAGCAGGAACGCGGTCAAATACTGTCCAATGTATTACTGGAAGGCATCCTGGAAAAGCAACTACACGCCTTGAACGAATTTGAATACAAGAACCGGGCCTACAGATTCTCCCAAAGCAGTATCCAATCAGCCATCAATGCCTTAAAGAATGTCACCGACGAAGGGCTGGTACAAACCAATGAAAAAATCTATGACCTGCTGACCTTAGGAAAAAGTTTCTCAGAATCCATTCAAGGTGATCGAAAGGATTTTACCCTGAAATACATTGATTGGGCAAACATTAAAAATAATGTTTTTCATGTAACTGACGAGTTTGTAGTGGAAGGGGTCGAAGCCACCCGCAGACCGGATCTGGTGTTGTTTGTAAATGGTATTCCCTTGGTGGTCCTGGAAAACAAGAGGCGTGACAAGAACCAATCCATCGAGGAGGCCATCTCTCAAAATATCAGGAACCAGCGAAAAGACCAGGGTATACCCAGGTTGTTCCACTATGCTCAATTGTTGCTGGCCATCCAACCCAACCTGGTGAAATTCGCAGTAACCGGAACCAACCAAAAATTCTGGTCGGTCTGGAAGGAAGACAATGCGAAGAGGGTAGAGAAGATCTTGAAGTCAACCACCCATGACAGCGAATCGGAACATCGCCTGGCTACCCATCAGGACCAGTCATTAGTGGCATTATGTGCCCCGGCCCGGTTAATGGAACTGGTATATAAGTTCATTGTTTTTGATGGACCTGATAAAAAGATTGCCCGCTACCAGCAATACTTTGCCGTGAAAGAAGCCCTGCAACGCATACAACAAACAGATTCGGAAGGGGTAAGGAAGGGCGGGGTGATCTGGCATACCCAGGGTAGCGGCAAGTCGCTAACCATGCTGTGGCTTTCTAAATCTATCGCGCTTGAACCATCCATCAAGAACCCGCGGGTGATCATAGTCACCGACCGCATTAGCCTGGATAAACAGATCTACAAGACCTTTATCAATTGTGGCAAGAGCGTTAAAAAAGCCAGGTCAGGAAATGATCTGATAGAATTACTAAAGGACAGGGGCAACGAAAACATTACCACCATATTGGACAAATTCCAAACTGCCCTGAAACGCAAAGATTTCAAAGATACCTCCAACAACCTGTTTGTACTGGTGGATGAGAGTCACAGGGGACAATACGGGACCGCCCATGTCAAAATGAAATCTATGCTACCCAATGCCTCGTACATAGGTTTTACCGGCACGCCTTTAATGAAATCCGAGAAGAGCACCGCCCGTAAATTTGGAGGTTTCATTCATAAATACACCATCGACCAGGCAGTTAAAGATGAAGCGGTATTGCCTCTGTTATATGAGGGACGGTCTGCCAAGCTTAGCATCAATAAGCAACAAATCGACAAGGGATTTGAACGGCTTTCAGCGCCGCTATCGGAAGAAGCCCGGAAAGACCTTAAAAAGAAGTTTGCCACTATTTCCAAAATTTATGAATCAGTACAGGTGGTAGAGGAAATCGCTTTTGATATATCACAGCATTTTACTCAGAGCTGGCAGGGCACCGGGTTCAAGGCACAGCTGGCGGTACCTAAAATTGACACGGCTATTCGATATCAGAAATACTTTGAAAATCAAACCAACCCGCAACTTCAAATTAATACCCGGGTGGTTTTTACCCCGCCGGACAGTCGCAGTGACTACCAGGATGTTTGGTCAGAAGCCGGCAGCGAAGCCAAAAATTATTGGAACGGCTTAATAGACAAGTACCGGGGACAAGAAGAATATGAAAGGGACTCCATCACCCGGTTCAAAGAAGGCACCAATGAAGTAGAAATTATGATTGTGGTCAGCAAGCTGTTAACGGGCTTTGA
>QIMC01000439.1 GCA_003232185.1 Flammeovirgaceae bacterium
CACTAGCGGAAGTCACAAAAGAAGCTTGTGTAAGCTTAACAGGAATAGCTTGATTTCCCGTTTGACCCCATCCTAAACGCAATTTTAAATTACTAAATACATCTGAATCTTTTAAGAAATCTTCATTGCCAATATT
This sequence comes from Flammeovirgaceae bacterium, assembly GCA_003232185.1. GTDB lineage: Bacteria > Bacteroidota > Bacteroidia > Cytophagales > Cyclobacteriaceae > SZUA-3. Next base: position 137 of record QIMC01000439.1, read on the forward strand.
CCAACCAAGGGCAGTTGAAGAAAAAGTTGCAAACTGATTATTTACACCAAACACAGAAGACCCATCAACTCTTACAGAAGCTGTCAGTAAATATTTGTCAGATAGGCTTAAGTTAACCCTACCAAAGTAAGATTGTAGTTTACGAACATTTCGAAAAGAGTCTAATCCGCCTACTATCTCATTTTCAGCAGAGTCAAAATTAAAAATTGGATCTATATCACCTGTGTTTATCTGATCTCTAAGTAGTTGAAAACCTTCTTCTTTAAATTCTTGATAAGATGTTCCCAATAAACCACTTATGGTAAGATTATTAGAGGTTCTATCATAATTTAAATAATTTTCAATTAACTTACTTGAAGTTTCAAATCTATTTACAGCCAAAGCATCAGGAAGGTCACCACCACCGCCAGGAATAACTCTTGCAGCCCGGTCAGCATCACTACTTTGAGATCCTATGTTTAGTTTATAGCTTAAACCCTCTGTTAAAAAAGATAAATCTGTAGTAAATGACAAATTAGCTAAAAAGGTTTTTATTTCTGTACGATCTCTAAAAAGCTCTAGATAAAAAAGCGGATTTGAAGACGGTGCCCCAATTAAAGACCCTGTAGCAGCATCAAAAGGAGATTGCGTAGGAGCTGCATTAACTAAAGCTGTTAATAAATTCCCTACAGAAGACTCACCTTCACCACCAGTAGCTTGACTCTCATTTATTTGTTGTGATGCTGTTATACTACCTGATATTTTAATAATATCATTAAGTACAGAAGTACTAACACTTAAATGTTCAGTCACTCTTTCAAGCCCTGTCGTTTCTATAACACCTTCTTGATCTGAATAACCTATTGAAGCAAAAAATGTGGTTTTATCAGATCCTCCAGAATAGGATATTTTATGATTTTGAGTTATTGCAGTTCTAAACACTAAATCTTGATAATCGAAATTGTTACTTGCATCACGACCCACAGTTGTAATATCGCTAGCACCTCTTGAAGCAAGTTCAGCTAAAAATTGTGGACCATCTAATAAATCTAATTTATTTGCTACCACAGAGCTACTTACAAAAGTATCGAATGACAATACACTTTCTCCCGATTTACCTTTATAAGTTTCTATTAAAATAACACCGTTTGCTCCCCTTGTACCATAAATAGCTGTTGCAGAGGCATCTTTAAGCACGGTCATACTTTTAATATCTGCAGGGTTTAAGAAATTAAGTGGGCTCTGTCTAGAAGCACTTAATCTCCCGAATCCACTTCCAGGAGAATCTCCCCCATCAAGAGGAATTCCATCTACAACAAATAATGGTTCGCTACCTGCACCAAGAGAGCTTGTCCCTCTAATATTAATGCTAATAGCAGCTCCAGGTGCTCCTGAACTAGCCGTTACATTTACCCCTGCTACTTTACCTTGAAGTAATTGCCCTGGAGAGTTTGTAACCCCTCCATTGAAATCTTCGGCAGTGACTAAATCTACAGCACCTGTAACATCTTTGGCTTTTTGTTTTCCATAACCTACTAAGATGACTTCATCTAATTGACTTGCATCTTCTTGCATTGTTATATCAATAGTACTTCTACCATCAACAGATATTTCCTGCTCTAGAAATCCAACATAAGAAACCACCAAAACTGCATCATTTGCAGCCTCTATGGTATAATTTCCATCAAAATCGGTGGTGGCGCCTTTCAATGTTCCTTTAATAATAATAGTAGCTCCGACCAATGGTAGACCACTAGTATCGGTTATGATACCTGAAATGGATTGTTGTATAACATCTATAGTATTTACTTTGACTACAGTATTAATTGCGGTTGTATTACTGGCCTGCACGGTACAAAATGAAACTACTAAAAAGAGTAGCAGAAGTTTCATTTTCAAATCATTTTTATATAACCCATTCCGTTGAAAGATTATATTTAAATTGAATTTTTTCATATTTTCGTTTCTTTATAATTGAACATGATTTTTAATCGAATTACTGCTAAAACTGGGAAATATTCCAGTATTTTTTATGTTTGTAATTCTTTTTTTATTCTAAAGTTTATTTTTTTTTTCATTGGCATCTGTATTTTTAAGTTAGTTAATACGTTTGTTGGTAATAATTTTATTCTACATTAAAAAATCTCTTTTTATATTGAATTCAGATTAATTTATTTCATCAATGTGAACAGATCTTTTTTCTTGTATCGATTTAATCGCTGCAAGACCTATTTTTAATGATGATATTCCATCTTGTCCGTCAACCGGGACTTTCCCCCCGTTTTTTAAACTATTAATATATTCTGACATCTCAGTTTTATATGCCTGGGCATAACGATCTATGAAAAAGTGTAACGGCAAGGCTGCTTGTATTCCCGAACTATTGTATAAGCGGTGAGAATCATGAAAATTATTATTGGCTTGTACCATACCTTTAGATCCGAAAACCTCTACCCGTTGATCATAACCATAAGCTGCTTCTCTGCTATTATCTATTATAGCCATTGTACCATCAGCATAAGTCAGCATTATAACTGCGGTATCTATATCACCTGCTTCTCCAATTGCTGGATCGATTAATACGGCTCCTTTTGCATAAACTTCAATAACTTCTTTTCCAACTACAAAACGAGCCATATCAAAATCGTGAATGGTCATATCCAAAAACAACCCTCCCGACGATTTTATATAATTTATTGGTGGCGCTTCAGGATCTCGACTAGTAATTTTAACTATGTGTGGTTCGCCAATAGCACCATTTTGTACCAGTTCTTGTATTTTTTTAAACTCATCATCAAAGCGCCTATTAAAACCAATCATTAATTTAACGTTGTTCTCGTTTACAACTTTTAATACTTCATTAACTCTTTCTAAAGAAAGGTCTAAAGGTTTTTCACAGAAAATATGTTTACCCTTTTTTGCCGCCAACACTACATAATCGGCATGCGTATCTGTTGGCGAACAAATTACTATGGCATCAAAATCGGCAATCTCTAAAAGCTCATTATATGATGATGCTATAAACTGTATGTTTTTTCCCTTTGCATAGTGCCGTGAGGCTTCCATGGGGTCCATAACAGCTACCACTTCAATATCATCGTTTTGAAGTAGGTTTTTAAGATGAATTTTACCTATGCGCCCTACTCCGGCTACAGCTATCCTTAATTTTCCCATATTATATCTCTTTATAACCCTAATGTTTTTATATATTCCCTATTTGCCAAGGCGCATTTTTTTGGATCGCCCATTCCTGGTAAAATGTCCTGCTCAACTACTATCCAATCTTTAAAATTCTTTTCTTTTAACACGTCAACAATTGCTTTAAAATCCACTATACCTTTTCCTAATTCACAAAATACGCCTCGTTTGACGGCATCAAAATAATCGCCATTAGAATCGGCTGATTGTTTTGCAGCTTCTGGATTAAAATCTTTAAAGTGTACATGCCATATCCTTCTGTTATGTTTCTTTAAGGCTTCAACAGGGTTGCCTCCTCCAAAGGCATAATGACCCATATCTAAGCACAATCCTAACAATTTTGGATCGGTAAACTCTAATAATTTATCTACCTCTTCAGGAGTTTCCACATATCCTGCACAATGGTGATGAAAAACAGTACGCATTCCAAAAGTTTCTTTTACTATCCTAGCAATATCTTCTGCTCCTTTCGCATAAACTTCCCATTGTTTATCGGTAAGTCCCATATTTGGTTTTACCCTTCCTGCATTATTTGTGCGTTCATCAGTGCCATTATCGTCTGCCAAAATAATTTTAGCGTCTTTATAACCAGCGGAATACATGAGTTCGGCGACTTTTAATGCCGATGTAATTCCTGCTTTATGCTTGGATTCATCCTCCAAAGCAACTGGAACAAAAGCGCCTAATAATTGTAAGCCTCGCTTTTCTATTTCTATTTTTAACAACTTAGGTGACGTTGGCATATAACCCCAATCCCCAAGTTCGGTACCTAGGTATCCTGTTTCTTTTATTTCGTCTAACACTTGTTCGAAACCAATTTCTTCAGATTTTTCTTCCAAGTCAAATTCTAGTGCTCCCCATGAACAAGGTGCGTTTGCTATATTAATCATCCGCCTTTCTTTAAAATTTGCGTGACCATTTTTTTGGCCAACGCTCAATTACTACTTTTGTTTGTGTAAAAAATTCGATTGCGTGTTTTCCTTGTCCATGTAAGTCCCCGAAGAAACTATCTTTCCATCCACTAAAAGGAAATTGGGCCATTGGAGCTGCTACCCCAATATTGATTCCAATATTTCCTGCGTTAGCTTCATTTCTAAATTTCCGTGCACTGGCACCACTACTTGTAAACAGACATGCCATGTTTCCGTATTTCCCACTATTGACAAACTTAATGGCGTCCTCGATAGTTTTCATTGAAATTAGGCTCATTACCGGACCAAATATTTCTGTTTTAATCAATTCTTTATCAAGAGCAACATTTTCAAGAATGGTTGGTGCTAAAAAATTTCCGTTGTCGTAACCCGAAATAGAAGGGTTTCTACCGTCTAGAAGCAAATTAGCACCTTCACTAACCCCTTGTGCGATTAATCTTTCTATTCTTGTTTTACTTTCGGCAGTGATAACTGGCCCCATATGAACCCCTTGATCCAAACCAAAACCAGTGGTTCGGGATGTTACGCTTTCGTAAATGGCCTCTTTTATTTCTCCTTTTTCATCACCAACTGTTATTATTGTAGAGGCCGCTAAGCAACGTTGACCTGCACATCCATATACTGAATCTGCAATTATTTTTGCTGACATTTCAACATCTGCATCCGGGAGTATCAATACTGGGTTTTTTGCGCCTCCCTGAGCTTGAACACGCTTTCCGTTTGCTGTTCCTTTTGAGTAGATATAACGTGCTACAGGAGTACTTCCCACAAAGCTAATAGCTTTAATTTCTGGATGTTCTAAAATAGCATCTACAGAATCTTTTCCTCCATGTACCAAACTTAATAGTCCTTTCGGAAGGTCTAATTGGTCGATGAATTCGAAAATCTTCATCATAGTTAATGGCACTTTTTCAGAAGGTTTTACGATAAAAGCATTACCTGTAGCGATGGCATAAGGCAAAAACCAAAACACAATCATACTCGGAAAGTTAAAAGGCGTAATACAGGCTGCAACACCTACGGGCTGTCGGATCATCATTTCGTCTATACCAGAGGCTATATCTTCTATAAAATCACCTGCCATTAGCATTGGTGTGCCACAAGCCACTTCAATATTTTCAATTGCACGTTGAATTTCACCAATTGACTCCGCTCTTGTTTTACCAGATTCTATAGTAATGATTTCTGCTAATTCATCTATATTAGTTTCAACCAAGCTTTTAAGCTTGTATAAAACCTGTACTCGTTTCATTACGGGAACATTCCGCCATTGGTTATACGCATCGGACGCTGCTTTGGTAGCCGCTGCAACATCTGTTTTAGTGGCTTCACCAAAAGGCACTTTTGCCAACACTTCTTGTGTTGCCGGATTGGTTACCTCTATTGTTTCTGAAGAAACACTTTCGACCCACACTCCATTGATATAATTTTTTAAGATATTCATCTTTATAATTTTTTTAATAAATTTAATTTACTGTACTATTCATTCCTAATAACACATATATAAGAACAGTAACAACACATAGGGTAATCGACAATGGTGTTGTATATTTCCAACTGGTCAAATCAACTGCGCCTACATCAGTAATTTCATACATGTTTTTTCTAGGGTAGTAATACGATATGGCATACATAATTCCTACATTCATTAAAAATTCTATTCCCCAGAGATGTACAAAATGAATTCCGTGACTTGTATATCCCCAAGACATGAAAATGTAAAAAGAAATACCTGATAACAACCCAACTTTAGCTCCCATTGCCGAGATCTTTTTCATAAAGAAACCTGCAATTAATATTGAAGCGATCGGAATAAAGAATACCCCATTTAATTGCTGTAATAATTGATATAATCCATCTGATGCGTTAGCAACCATTGGAGCAGCAAAAATTGCTGCAACTGCTAGTACTGCTGAAGTTGATTTTCCAACAATCACTAATTTTTTATCGCTTGTTTTTTTATCTATATGTCTTTTATATATCCCTACGCTAAATAATGTTGCAGCTGAATTTAATACAGAATTAAAGGTACTAAGTACGGCTCCCATAATTACAGCAGCAAAAAATCCGATCAACCATCCAGGTAATACTTTTTTTACCAATTCTGGATATACCGTATCTTGTTGGTCAAAATAAGTTTCCTGAAAGTAGTAGTAGCATATAACTCCTGGAAGAATAATTACTAAAGGAATTAATATTTTAACCACCCCTGTCAGTAACAATCCTTTTTGTGCTTCTTTTAAGTTTTTAGCACCAAGAGCTCTTTGTATAATCGTTTGATTCATACCCCAGAAATAGAGCTGGTTTATGATTAAACCTGTAAACAAAACTTCAAAAGGTAATACTGAATTTTCTGCACCAATTACATTGAATTTTTCTGGTGCAAATTCATACACTTTTACCAACCCATCTAGTATATTATTATCTCCTATTTCCATCAATGCTAAAATAGGTATCAACAAACCACCTATTAAAAGACCAACTCCATTAATGGTATCGGAATAGGCCACTGCTTTCAAACCTCCAAAAATGGCATAGATGGAACCGATTACACCTATTACCACAACTGTTATCCAGAGTCCTTCGGTTTTATCAACACCTAGCACATCAGAAATGCCAAAAAGGCTTTCTAAACTAATTGCTCCTGTATATAGCACAATAGGTAATAGGGTTACTACAAATGAGACTATTAAAAATATGGCAACAAGAGTTCGGGTGGTACCATCAAATCTATTTTCTAAAAATTGCGGAATAGTAGTCAATCCCATTTTTAAATATTTAGGGATAAAATAAACTGCAGCTATTACAAGAGCTATTGCGGATGTTACTTCCCAAGCAATTACGATAAAACCATTGACATAAGAATTACCATTCATGCCTATAAGGTGTTCTGTGGAAATGTTGGTCAATAACATTGATCCGGCAATTACAATTCCAGATAAACTTCTTCCTCCTAAAAAATATCCTGTTGAAGAAGTTAAAACTGTTTTACGAAGGTTGTACCATGTAAAAAAAGCGACTCCTCCTGTAAAAACAAGAAAGGATAAAAATGTAATTATTAAATTAGTATCCATAATGATTGGTTTAACGACTAGTTCTTACAAATAATATTTTTGTGTTTTTTTGTTAATATGGTACATTTTTAATGCTTCTTTAACAGCTTCTTTTTCTGAAACTTCCGCTATAGCCACATCCCACCATGCAAATCCAGGCACCCTTTTTTTACGATCTACATCAATATAAATTACAGTGGTAGTATTAATTGTTTTGGCTTCTTTTAAGGCTTCTTTCAGCTCGGTTACATTTTTAGTTTTAATAACATAAGCCCCCATACTTGCTGCATTAGCCACATAATCTATAGGTAATAAACCGCCATCTAATTGTTTTGTTTCTTCGTTTCTGTACCTATAATAAGTACCGAAACCTTCGCTACCAAGCGAAGCGGATAGGCCTCCAATGCTAGAATACCCATCATTATTCAATAAAATAATGGTCATTTTAACTCGTTCTTGAATAGCGGTAACGATTTCTTGCGACATCATTAAATAACTACCATCACCAACCATAACATAGACTTCGCCATCTGGATTTGCCATTTTAGCTCCCAAACCACCAGCAATTTCGTAACCCATACAGGAATACCCATATTCTAAATGAAATCCTTTTGGGTGTGTAGTTCGCCATAATTTATGTAAATCGGCTGGTAAACTTCCCGCAGCACAAAGCACAATATCTTTATGGGTTGCAAAATTATTGACAGCTCCAATTACCTCGCCTTGAAAGGCAGGGGTATCATTTTTTTCTTTATAAATATCCGATACAAATTCATCCCAAGAACTGTTGAAGTCTTCTACTTTTTGGCGGTAAGCGTCCTCAACCTTATAATCTAAAAGTGCTTCGTTCAAGGCTTCTAAAATAACTTTTGCATCTCCGACCAATGGCAAACCACCATGTTTGAAAGAATCAAACTCGGTAACATTAATATTAATAAACTGAACGTTTGGGTTTTGAAAGGCTGATTTTGATATACTTGTAAAATCACTATATCGTGTGCCAATACCAATAACTAGATCTGCATCTTTTGCGATTTCGATGGCTCCGGGAGTTCCTGTAACTCCCATTGCGCCCAGGTTTTGAGGCTCATCATAGTTTAATGATCCTTTCCCTGCATATGTTTCTGTTACAGGAATGCCCGTTCGGTTTACTAATGTCTTTAAAATTTGTGTAGCATCGCTATATATAGTGCCTCCACCAGATATAATAATCGGGGCTTTAGATTTTTTTATTTGTCCAATAGCTTTTTCTAAAAGACCTTGATCTGGTAAAGTCCTCCCAATATACCAAACACGTTTTTCGAATAAAGCACTAGGAAAATCAAAACCTTCTACTTGTACATCTTGAGGGATACTCAAGGTTACCGCGCCAGTATCTGCTTGAGAGGTCAACACGCGCATTACTTCTGGCAAAGCTGTTATTAATTGTTCTGGACGATTAATTCGATCCCAATATTTTGAAATTGGTTTAAAACAATCATTTACCGAAATATCTTGCGATTGTGAAGATTCCAATTGTTGTAGTACTGGAGCCACTTGTCGTGTTGCAAAAATATCTCCAGGCAATAATAATACAGGAATTCTATTTATAGTTGCTCCTGCTGCAGCTGTAATCATATTTGTAGCACCAGGACCAATGGAAGAGGTGCATACAAAGGTCTGTAATCTATTTTTTACTTTTGCAAAGGCAGCAGCAGCATGTACCATGCCTTGTTCGTTTCGTACAACATAATACGGAAAGTCAGGATTTTGATGTAGTGCTTGTCCAAAACCAGCAACATTTCCGTGTCCAAAAATCCCAAAACATCCTGCAAAAAAATTATTTCGCACTCTATCTCGTTCTACATATTGATTTTTCAGGAATTCGATGGTGGCCTGCGCCACTGTTAGTCTTTTCGTCTTCATCTCTTTTTCCTATCGTTTAAAAATTAACTACACATTTTTTTTCTGTCCCCCTTTCATGTTTTCCCCAGTAGGGGAAAAGATAATCGGTATGTGTAATTAATTTTTTTTGGTTCAACATAAAATCTAAAATCCACCGTTTTTTTCAATAAAGTTCAAAGATTCCTTCAAGGTGGGCATAAAATTGGCGCATCCTTTTTGGGTCACCACATGTGCACCGCTGGCATTTCCCATACGGCATGCTTTGTATAAATCCCATTCTTGTAAAACGCCATATAGAAATCCGCTGGCAAAGGCGTCGCCTGCTCCCAGAATGTTCAATACGTCTACAGGAAATCCGGGTACATCTTGTCTTGAACCATCCATTCCGTAAATGCTTGCTCCGTCTTTTCCCCTTTTAACTATTAAGGTTTCAATACCGGTGGACAATAAGCGTTCTATAGATTCATCTATATCTCCTTTGATTTCAGGGGCCGATATTTGTTGGTCTTTTATGGTAACCTGCGCAGTGTCTTCCATGGTTGCGGCCAATATTTCCTCTTCGGTACCTATCGCGATTTTGACCCTTGGTAACACCGCACGCATCGTTATTCCGTAAGCTCTATAATCGTGCCATTGGTCGGCCCTAAAATCCAAATCAAGAACTACCTGAACATTGTTTTTGTTGGCTATCTCTGCAGCATAAAAAGTAGCGCTTCTTGAGGGTTCCATATTCATTGCCGTACCGTTGATCAACAAAATTCGATACTCGGAAATATCGGCCTTATCAACATCATCAATATCGACCTGGCTATCTGCGGCATTGTCCCTGTAAAATACCAAAGGAAATTTATCAGGGGGTTCGATGCCTAAGACAACGGCACTACTTCGAGCAGTATTCTTTATCGGGATACACTGCGTATTGACCCCTTCTTTATTTAGGAAATTAACTATATACTCCCCCACCTTATCATTTCCTACGGCCGTTAACAGACTTGCATTGACCCCCAATCGGGCACAGCCTACTGCAATATTCAAGGGAGAACCACCCACAAAGGCATCAAACCCTTGTATGTCATTAAAAGCGGAACCAATATTCTGGGAGTAGAGATCTATTGAAGACCTTCCGAAGGTAATAACATCATATTTTTTATTGGCCATGTTTTCTCTATTTGTTCATTTCTGCCGTTACCAAAGGCAGTCTTTTATCCTTTGAAGTCCATGAATCGTATATCCATTCGTGGTCGGGGTCTGTTGTATTTGCCAAACATTGATCCGTTCCTGCCAAAAAATTAAGATAATAGCAATGAAAGCCATGTTCCGCCACCACGGGATGAAAACCTCTGGGTATCATCACAACATCATTGTGCCGCGGCCTTGCAATTTCATCCAACGATCGATCTTTGGTGTACACCTGTTGAATGGCATAGGCTTCCGGTTTTTGAAATTTATAAAAATAAGTCTCTTCTTGAATGGGTTCTAGAACGGTGCCATCTTCCGCCAGAATACGTTCGTCGTGCTTATGTGCCGGAAAGGAACTCCAATTTCCCGAGGGAGTATAGACTTCCCTTACGACAATACTATGACATCCAAAGCCGGGAGGCACCAGATCGTTGAACTGCCGGGTGGCATTGTCCCCCCCGAAAATAACGACCGGCGTTTCCCGCGGGGTAACGAATTTTGCTTCGAAATCCCCATCCGATTTGCACCAGCCATAGGCGATATCCAAAGCATCACTCGTTGCCGTTAAGGTAAATTTTGTTCCGCTTGGCAAGTATAATGTATGTGCCACTCCGTTAAATACGTTTGTCCGCCCATTTAAGGTTTCCCAGTTTTCTTTGTCACTTTCCACCTTGAAATTTCCGCTCAACAACACAATGACCAATTCATTTTCTTGAGTGTCCCATTCCCACGTTTCATTTAAAGCCATCTCCCTGGCCTCAAAACTAAGGTACTCCCAGTTGGCTGATTCTGGGGTAATACGATGGTATACGTCCGATTCGGATTTTGGTTTTACTACTAATCGAGATTCTGTGCTCATATTGTTTGATCTTAGATGAATTGACTTGCTCTATTTGTGGCATTCAAAAGGTCGAACTTCTCCACCATGAATGCCTCATAGGCTTCAATATATTTTTTTCCCGGAATTATAGGATCGAAAAGTTCTGGACTATCCTTAAAGAATTCGCGGTGTATCCGTGTCCATAACAATCTGGTGTCGGTGGCTATATTTATTTTGCAAACTCCATATTTTATCGATTTTACAATTTCTTCGGGTGCAACCCCAGCCGTACTTTCGGTCAATCTACCGCCGGCCCGATTTATCCTTTTTATTTCCTCTTCATTTACCGCGGATCCCCCGTGGAGAACTATTGGAAAATTAGGAAGTCGCTGTTGTATTTCCTCCAAAATATCGAACTGTATGCCCTGACCACCTGAAAACTTATAGGCTCCGTGACTGGTACCCACCGCTACCGCCAAGCTATCACATTGTGTCAATTGTACAAATTTTTCTACTTCTGAAGGTTTGGTATACTTAGCTAATTTTTCATCGATCGCGATATCGTCCTCTACCCCACTAAGCACCCCCAATTCGGCCTCCACAACGATGTCTTTTTTATGTGCTTCGTCTACGATTTTCCTTGTTCTTTTCACATTGGTCTCAAAATCGTCATGCGAAGCATCGATCATTACTGAATTGTATTTATTGGAAACTATCGCCTCCAACGCATGTTCTTCATTCCCGTGATCCAAATGAACGGCATAAACCGCTTTAGGATAAATTTTGGATGCCGCATCGATCATTGCCGATAACATCAGTGTATGTGCATAATTTCTTGCTACGGGCGTAATTTGCACCAAAAAAGGGGCATTCGCCCTTTCTCCCGCCCGGAACAGACCGTGCACCTGCTCCATAGTAAATACATTTACCGCTGCAATGGCATATTTACCATAACATTTTTTAAAGAGTTTCTTTGGTAAAACAATCATGTTAGTTCATTTAACAGCAATTATAGGGGGCATCCTAAATTCACTATAAAAAGACAAAAAAAAAACGACGTTGGAAAGCATTATGGGTCAAAAGACCATGCAAAGGTTTGCATAAATAAATGGGGCAGTGCGGCCATAAATAGTAGCTAGATCTTCTTTGATGATTTCCTTATAACCAGTTCGGGTTTAAAAATTTCTTTTCGGAACCCGATTTTGGTGTCCTCTTCCTCAAGGTGGTGCAATAAAATTCTTGCAGATAGCATGCCTATACTGTATACAGGCTGCCAAACCGTTGATAAGGAGGGGGTGACGTAAGAGGAATTGGGCTGATCATCAAAACCCACGATGGAAATGTCTTCGGGAATCCTGAACTCCAATTTTTCCGCAATATGCATCGCCGAGATCGCGATATTGTCGTTCGTGGCAAAAATTGCGTCAGGTGGGTCCTTTAATTTCAATAACTTCTTGGTAGGCTTTAAACCATCTTTATGGGAAAAGCCTGGAACATGGACAATATATTCCTTTTGGATCGGCATATTATTGTTTTCCAATGCATCCAAATATCCCTGAAGCCTATGTTTGGCGGTACTTAGGTTAATAGGGCCACTCAAATGCGCAATCTTTTTACATCCAGATCGGATTAGATATTCAACAGCCTGAAAAGCACCGGAATAATCATCTACAAGAACTTTGTCCGATTCCAATCCTGGACAATCCCTATCGAATACCACGACCGGGATGCCACTTTTTTGGAGGCGCACAAGATGATCAAAATTGTTAGTTTCCGAAGATGGGGACACCAACACCCCATCTACTTGTATTTTTGATAATTTATCGACAATGGTCATTTCTTCATCGTAGGATTCATTGGACAGACATATTATAATATTATAATCCGAAGTGCCTATAACATCCTGTATGCCCGTTATTATGGCCGAAAAAAAATGACTGGTAATCTCGGGGACGATCACCCCTATAGTATTGGATTTCTTTTGTAAAAGGTTCAATGCCAAAAGATTTGGCCGATAATCCAATTTTTTGGCCAAGGCCTTTACTGCTTGCTTGGTTTCCCTTTTTAAAGCAGGATGGTCTTTTAAGGCCCGAGAGACCGTGGAAGGTGCTATATTGAGCTCACGGGCAATATCGGTAATCGTAACCCTAGTCTTTTTCATGATGAGCCTGTTTTATCTTCATCTTTGATTTATCTTCATAAGAGCCTGCAATTGTCAGGTACCCGATTCTTTGACTAGGACGGAATGTGATATGCAAAGTACAAAAAAATATGTTTCCCTAGAACTGATAATATGAGGTAGGAAAAAGAAATTTCCTCTAAAAAAATTAAGGCAAGCAAATATTTGCCTGCCTTAATTAGACTAACTCAAACTAAATAAATCAATACCCTGAATTTTGAACTAAATAACCAGGTTCGCTCGAAGCACCGTCGATGGCGGTCTGCGGTATAGACCCCGCTTTTCATCATTTCATCCAGTGTGGGCGTAGTTGCATTGATGATTCCGTTGGGGCTCATTGCATCCTCCCCGATTACAATAACGTGCTTGGCTTCGGTAAGTTTGGATTTATTTTTTGATCCGTTTGTGCAGGCAGAGCCCAAAATCAACAGCCCGATTAGGGCAACAGATTCTATGCTTGATGTGATAACTTTCATTGCTTGATATATTTAGCTTTTAGTACCTACCAGCCCTTTGTGTCGTTCAAAACCAACACTATTACGCTTAGCGGTGCATGGGTTAAAATAGAAATAAATTGCTAGACCACATTCTAATTAGGATGTTTGTTTATGCAAAGGTTTGCATCGCATTTTCCCTTACAATCATTTATAGTAATCCTATCTTCGTAATTGCCCAGGTAAGCTCAGCGCCATTTCATATAGGTTGAGGAGTTTGATGAAGTTTAACAATTTACCCGATTATTATGTTCAAAAAACACTGTTCATTAATTCTTCTATTTTGTATTACCATTCAATTTGTTGCGGCCCAACAATTTAAAATACATTCCCATAACGACTACCTGCAAAATGTTCCGTTTTGGAACGCCTACGCAAATGGGCTCAACTCAATTGAAGTGGACATTTTTTTAAAAGATGATGTTTTGTATGCGACACATGGAGAATCTGAAATTATACAAGATCGTACTATCGAAAATTTGTATTTACAGCCTATTCAACAGGCCGTGTCATTGCAGCTGGGAAACCCCGGGGAGTTACAGTTATTGATCGATATAAAGTCAGAGCCCTATTCGACCTTAAAAAAACTGATTTCTATTTTAGAAAAAAATCCGAACATTATTAATAAACAACAGATTTCCATCGTAATATCGGGCAATCGGCCAATGACCAAGGAGTATATAAATTATCCTGATTATATACACTTTGACTATCAAAGCCTTGAGGATATACGGAATGACGAAGCTTGGAATAAAGTAGCGCTGATCAGTTTGAACTTCAAAAAGTACTCCTTATGGAATGGTAAAGGAAGATTGACCGAAGACGATTATGAAAAGGTAAAAGCCGTAATCGATAAGGCTCATACCTATGGCAAACCCTTCCGGTTTTGGGGCACCCCCGATTCCAAAACGGCTTGGAAAGCATTTAGGGACCTAGGTGTTGATTTCATCAACACCGATTTGCCTTATGCGTCTTCCTCCTATTTGAAGACGCTCGATCAACGCGTTTATCATAATAAAGTCTCTTCGAAAGTCTATACTCCAAAGTTTACGTCGGATCAAAAGGACATCCCAGTCAGAAATGTAATCTTACTTATAGGCGACGGTAATGGGTTGACACAAATTTCATCATCGGTTCTGGCCAATGGGGGAAATTTGACCCTTACCCAGTTAAAAAGCATTGGATTTTTAAAAACACAATCCGCAGATGATTTTACGACAGATTCGGCCGCCGCGGGTACGGCATTGGCAACGGGCAAAAAAACCAACAATCGTGCAATAGGGGCGGATGCCTCCGGCAATCCTTTGATAAATATTACAGAACTTCTTGATGAAAAAGGTTTTGTCTCAGGATGCATTACAACGGACAACATAACGGGCGCGACCCCATCTGCCTTTTATGCACATAGAGTAGACCGGTCTGACACAAAGGGCATCATTTCGGATTTATCAAAAAGTAAGCTTTCGCTAATCATTGGTGGAGGTGCGGAAGAGTTTGAAAAGGACTTGGCCGAGATGGGCTTTGCCATTATAGATAGTACTAACGCTATTGCCCGGAGTACAGAAAAAAGGGTGGCCCATTTTATTTCAAAAGAAGATGTGCCGAGTATTCTGGAAGGCCGTGGGGCTGTATTGGCGGAGGCAACCAAAAATGGTTTGGCCTTTTTGAACGCTAAGAACGCACCCTTCTTTTTAATGGTCGAAGGAGCAAAAATAGATAGTTATGGTCACCATAATAATGTATCCGGTATTGTTTCAGAGGGCATCGATTTTGATCGGGCAATAACCGAAGCGGTCAAATTTGCCGATGCTACAGGAAACACCTTAGTCATTGTTACCGCAGATCATGAAACTTCTGGGTTTAGTATTCCGCAGGGAGATCTTGAAAATAGAATGATCGAAGGAGACTTTACCACTCACGATCATACGGGTACTATGGTGCCCATATTTGCCTACGGCCCGCAATCACAAGAATTTCAAGGGGTTTATGAGAATAACGAGGTTTTTGGAAAAATCCTTAAGGTGCTTAAAATCGATCTAGATTGAAGTAAAATATTATAATTCACACCTTACGTTATTGGTATATTTGGATGAACATCTTAAGTGCAGTACAACAAACCGTACTAATCTTACTATGCAACGGTTCGCTTTAATTTAGGTGAATCACTATGAATAACTAACGATTTGAACAAAATGGCGGTTGGTAATGGGTATCCGCTCAAAAAACCATGGTAAAAATCAAAAAGCACTAGATTTAGCTATTGAAAAGGGCATATAAAAGAAAGTAAAAATCACACAATAACCCTTTGTTTGTATAGGATTACAGTATGTTTTTTCGTATATTTATGTATGGAAAAGCAGAGGGTTTTTGATGAAATATCAAAGCTAAACTTAGCTGACATAAAAGATAATTCGCTCAAGAATATTCTTAAATTAATGCTCAACCTTATTGAAGACCAACATCAAGAAATCTTTGAGTTAAAAAAAGTAATCAGTCCCTTCGAGATGAAAATAACCGATTAAAAAGCGAACAAGGCAAGCCAAATATTAAATCAGACACCCAATCAAAAATCGGTGAACTACTCTACAAAAGGCAAAGAGCGCAGTAATAAAAAACACATCAAAAAAGCTAAGAAAAAAGATATAACAATTCACCGAACAATAAATGTCATTATAGACAAAGAAAAACTTCCCCAAGATGCCAAATTAAAATATTGGGATGACATTATTGCCCAAGACATCGTTTTCAAAGTTAAAA
>QIMC01000113.1 GCA_003232185.1 Flammeovirgaceae bacterium
CATACCGTCGAAGGTTTTAGAAGTCCCACGTACCAGCATGTAATCATCAATTTAGTAAAAAAAGGGTTTGCGGTACTGGCTTTCGATCCGGTGGGACAGGGCGAGCGATGGTTTTATTTTGATGAGACCACCGGAGAGCGGAGATTTAATAGTCCTACTATCGAGCACTCCTATCCCGGAGCACAATGTTACATCTCTGGTTATTCTCCCACTAAATATTTCGTATGGGACGGAATGAGAAGTGTTGACTACTTGCTGTCCAGAAAGGAAATCGATCCCGATAGGATTGGCATGACGGGCAGGTCTGGGGGCGGGACTCAAACCATTTATACTGCTGCCTTTGATGACCGAATCCTGGCCGCGGCTCCAGAGTGTTTTATAACCAGCATGGAGTACATACTAAAATCAATCGGACCACAGGATGCGGAGCAAAACCTTTTCCACCAGATTAGTGAAGGGCTGGATCATGCTGATTTGCTGGAAGTACGGGCCCCGAAACCTGCGCTTGTTATCACCACCACCCGTGATTTTTTTAGCATACAGGGAGCCAGAGAGACCTATAAGGAGGCAAAACAGTTTTATCAGGGACTGGGCAGCGATGGATACATTGGTATGGTTGAAGATGATGATGTACATACTTCTACCAAGAAAAATCGGGAAGCTATGTATGCTTTCTTCCAGGAGTATTTGGACAACCCCGGCAGCCCTGAAGACCTGGAAGTAGAAATATTTGAGGAGCAAGAACTTTGGGTAACTGAAACGGGGCAATTAGCTACATCATTGAAAGGAGAGTCCCTGTTTTCTTTGAACAAAAAAGTAGTGCAGGAACAGGAAAGGCAGTTAAAAGCTTCCAGAAATCAGGAGAGCACGCATTTGAATGAGGTTGTAACCGGAGCCAGGCAGTTAAGTGGATTCGAATATCCAAAGCACTTTGAAACAGCTATATTCTCAGGTCGATATGTACAGGATGCCTACCTGCTTGAAAAATACCTGATTCCTGGAGGAGGAGATTACATGCTTCCAGCGGCTTTGTTTAAACCAATTGCCAATCCGAAGAATGAATTGGTGTTGATTCTGGATGAACAAGGAATGGAACATGCTGCTAACCAGGGCCAATTGATTCATCCTCTGGTTCAACAGGGTTACACCGTCCTGATCGCAGATGTACCGGGTATTGGTAGTCTTGGCCCCGGGTACCTGAAAGGTGATGCCTACGTGGCCCATACTTCCTTTAATCAATGGTTTGCGGGCATTCTTACCGGGAAATCTATAGTGGCGATAAGGGCAGAAGATATAGCTCGGTTGGTGAATTTCATCAAAACCATTGATGATATTGAGGCCATTTCAGCGCTTTCTGTGGGCACATTGGGTAGTGAGTTGCTGCACTTTGCAGCTTTTGATAAGGATGTTGAGAAAATTGCCATGATCACACCATTTTTGAGTTTCGTTGATGTTGCTCAGGAGCCCGAATATAAACCCTCATTCATGTTTTCAATTGTGTCTGGGGCCATAGATAAATACGACCTGTCAGATTTGATAGCTTCCATTAGCAGTAAGAAAGTATTGATTGTGAACCCGCTGGGGCCAACCGGAGATATAATTTCTGAACAAAGCCAAATTGATAAATTACTGGAATATCCACATGAAGTATATACAAACCACAGAGTCTCAATGAATCTTCAATCAGTTACGGGGGTGGATGACAGCAAATTGATGGATCAGATTCTATTCTGGTTAAAATAAACACTTTCGTCCGATCTATGGTAGAAGGATTGATGGAATGATAGATAGAATCAAAAAACCAGATGATCAAGGTAAATCGTTAATCAGTGTTCGGTGTTCCTTCACCCCTACTATGTCGCTCGGTTATACCGAGTGACGACTATTTGACGACTATTTCTGACAGCTATTGCTAAAAAAAACCCTGACGAGATTTATTCCGTCAGGGTTTTTGCTTTATCTAAACTTGAATTATCTGCCGGCTGTTCCGGTAGGGAAAGACCCTAGGTTCAAACCAAAATCGTGAGTAGCTGGGGCGGTTTCGGCATCTGCCGCTAAAAGTGTTGCTAGTGGCTTTAGCAAAAATGGTGCTGGATCGTTGTCTGGTACTGGCTCTATGCTGATTACTACCATACGCCCTCTAACATCCAAAGGAAAGGTTTCGCCCATTGGAGCGTTCAAGAAGAAATCTTCTCCCGGCACCGGAGGTCCTAGGTTGTTTTGCACCCCGCTCAGAGGATTACCACTATCCTGACTACCAAAATCAAGGAAAGTACCGGTAGAAATAGGGCCGGCATCCCCAATCACCCATCCTTCGTATATCCATCCAGTGGGTAGCGTAGGAAGTGTAAAATTGCCTGTAGGAGGCATGCCTGGTGCGCCAAACCATACACCATACTCGTCATTTCCATTATTGCCGCTATCTTCATCGGTAGGTGTCCTTAGAAATAAGGTACCTGCCGAAGCTGAGAAGTCTCCTATCCCCGGTGCCGTTGCTGTGGAAACATTGGCCGTATTTCCTGAAAAATCCCCAGCGATCAATTTTTGGTCTGAAGGTCCGGGATCAGCATCGGGAATGGGTTCAACGGTAAGAATGAATTTAGTGGCCGCATCTAAAGTAGCAGCCTCCACAGAAAAAGTACTCTGCGACAAATTTCCATTATCATCTACAGTGAATGTTCCGGTAGTAATAGGACCGGTATCTAACACGACCCAACCTTCATACTGAGCAGTTGTACCTAAATTCTCTAAACCGCTTATAGTAAGCGATAATGTTCCATTTGGAGGCCCTGCATCATTGTCATCGTCGCTGCAACTGATGAATACTCCTGTTATAAGGAGCGCATAAAACAATTTTTTCATAATTCTTTTTTTTGTTCGTTTCTGACAAAATTACTCACTGGATATCACGGAAGTATCACGAAAAATTAAAGATTACATACTTTAAGATTCACGAGATCAGTAACCCTGGTGGACCGGAAGCCGAAAGGAGAAGGCACTTCCTTTATCCAACTTGCTGGTGAGGTGTATGGTAGCATTATGAATCTCCAGGATTTTCTTAACAATAGCCAATCCCAATCCTACACCTGATTTCGAGACCGATCCATGATCTTTTAAGTCCTTTGAGGCAGAAAGACTATAGTAGCGGTCGAAGACCAGTGGGATATCGTCTTCTGAAATTCCTCGTCCGGTATCTGTAACTTTTACTTCCACATTATTTCCATGGTTATGGGTTTCTATGGTGATAATCCCACCGTCAGAACTGAATTTAATTGCATTTTCCATGAGGTTTTGAAGCACCCGTTCTATCAAAGATATGTCTGCATGTACCATCGGGATATTGTTGTTTAGCACCGGCACAATGGTAAGGTTCTTATTTTCAGCAATTAATTTATGTTTTTGGCTGACATCTTGTACCAACTCAGTAATGAAAAACGCCTCTTTTTTAGGGGTTATCTCATGAGCCTCAAGCCTGGATAGCTCGAAAAGATCTCCAACCAGTTTTTTCAATCGCTCAGTACTTTTTAAAATGATTTCCAGATATTGCTTTTGTTGTTCGCTGGAAATTGATTCCACCTTCATTAGCATGGTTTCCACATATCCGTGGATCACGCTAAGCGGAGTACGCAGATCATGGGAAACATTGGCTACCAGTTCGCGGCGCAGACTTTCGGCAGTTTTTATTTTTTCCATACTGGATACTATTTCTTCAGCCATTTCATTAAAAGTAACCGCCAGGGTCTTGAGTTCACCACTTGATTTTACAGGAATCCTTTCGTCCAGATAACCATCTTTGAAGCGTTTGACTGATTTAATGATCTGATTTAGATAGCGGGTGATCAGCCAGAAGGCTAACAACCCAATCAACAAGGCAGTTAGTAAAGTGATGATCATGGTTTTGCCACCCAGCCGCATAATATAATTTCCTATTAAGTCCTGAGCAGCAATGTCGTACTCTTCACTGGCCAACACCACGTATACATAACCAATTAGCTGGTCTTCCTCATTTATCGGTGCTGCGGAAAATTCTTTTAATACTCCTGGATTTCGGGGATCGTCACCCTTTATGAATTGCTGCCCCTTGGTCTCAATGAAGTCATGAACGGGCCCTAGTGCTACTTTATCCAGTTTGATCTTTTTATAAGGCGCTACATAATTCAGGATATTGCCATCCACATCCAACAGGTAAACTTCTATGCTGGGGTTGATGGCCATCATGCTGTGCATGATCTTATCCATAGAGGCTTCATCAACTTTTCCCTGCTGGTAAGTAGGCTTAACTTCCTGGACCACGTGAGCAGCAAGGTCAGCATTCAATCGTTGGTTCTTTTCCTGAAAGTACTTTTGAACAGTGTCAGCGGTGATAAACACATAGGCGCAGCCAACAAGCACAAACAGCAACAGCAGGGTGGCTGCAATTTTCCAATATAAATTACCAAAGAAATTTCTACTCATGATATTGTTGTTAATCATCTGTAAATCTGTACCCTACACCCCAGGTGGTTAAAATGTACGAGGGCTGATTGGGGTCGGGTTCTATTTTTGCCCGCAACCGGTTAATGTGTGAATTAACGGTATGTTCGTAGCCCTCAAAGTCGTATCCCCAGACCACGCTAAGTAATCGTTTCCTGGAGTAACTATGCCCAGGGTTGGAGGCCAATAATACTAAAAGATCAAACTCCTTAGGTGTAAGTTCCAATCTTTGACCTTTAAGGGTTACTTTCCTTTTATTCTTATCGATCGTCAGACCTTGTTTGATCGCAATAATGCTCGCTTGCTGCTCATCGGCCTCTTTGATCATCTTGACTCTTCGAAAAATTGCTTTTACCCTGGCAATGAACTCCCTAACGCTAAAAGGTTTGGTTAAGTAATCGTCCGCACCGGTTTCCAACCCCAATACTTTATCGATTTCCTCCGATCTCGCGGTGAGCATCAGCACCGGTGTGGGTATTTTCATAGCACGCAATTGCCTGCAAACCTCTAATCCATCAATTCCTGGAAGCATCACATCCAGGACAATAAGATCATAAGGGAAATCTATAGCCGCCTGCAATCCCGCTTCACCGTCTGAAGCTATTTGAGTTTTGCACCCAAGGTCCTGCAAATGAATTTGTAACAGCTGGAGAATATCCGGGTCATCTTCTACAATTAATACATTTTTCATGCAATCATTGTTAGCTCAAAATTAGGTTTTAATTATCACAAAACTCTCACAACGAGATTGCAGTTCTCGAATCACCCTCGTCCTTATTTAATGATGGAAGGACTGATTGAGTGAATGATGAATAAAAAAACAGATGATTTTGGAGTCCCATGGTAATTCCTCGTTTGTTAATGGGTGTTCGGTGTTCGGTGTTCGGTGTTCAGTGTTCCCTCATCCTTCATCCTTCGTCCTTCATCCTTCGTCCTTCGTCCCTCGTCCCTAACACCCCATGCTCTCTGCTCAAATGCTCGTTTATCTCTTGTTCAATGGATTGAAATTGCTGCTCAACCAACTGATAACGTTCAGACAATAAACTCATTTCTTGAGCTTCTAATTGAATCATGGTATCAAAATTGAGAAAATTTCCATCAATACGTCGCTCTATGGTATCTACATATTTTTCCAACTTGCTGCTTATTTCTTCTTCTAACGATGTTCGTCCTTTCACCACTTCCTTAGCGAAGCTACCGGTGACCTTGTGTCGTTTTAATCCCACAGTAATTCCTGCAAACAATATTCCAATCGCTGAGAGAATACCACCGGTAATATCGAATGCCATACTTTGAGTCACGGTTGCAATCACTACACCGATCACTGCCAGTCCACCCCCTTTTGCCAGATCAGGAGCAAATTGCGAATCCTTGGGTATCATTGCTTCATCTACAAAGCTCTCCGTACGATTTAGAAAACTAGAGAAGGCTTCTTGTAAATCTAGCATCACTTGTACCCTCTTTTCGGATATGTCAGCAAAAATTTCTTGATCTGTCTTAAAAACAGTTTTGCTGCTTTGAATTTTTAATTGGATCATCTTTGCCATTTGCTGAATACTGTCAGCTACTGAAATTACCCCGTCATTGACCTTTACTGTAAGTTCCTGTTTGAGATCTGATTCCATTCTATCCGTCAGTTCAGTTAACCAACCTGTAGGTGACTCCTTTTTACTGAATAATGATAAGAATGAACGTTTTAGTAGGGTGAAGAAGCTCAAACCCTCGCTAAGATCTTTTTCAGCCTGGCCTGTAATCCGGTCATATCCGGCGACCATGTTTTCAACCAGCATTTGGACCTGTTTCTTAGAGCGTTTTCCTTGTTGGGTGAGGGTTTCGGATACTTCTTTCCTAAAACTTTGATCTTCATGCAACTGGTTTTGCCTGTTCTCCAGTCCGTTGGTTATTTTATTTAAAATTTCCTGTGCAGTGCCCAGGTTATTTTCCAACTTTAACCAGGGAGCCCGGCCCCCGGTAATGTGGCCGTGAATATAATCAATGACCTCACTCATTCCACTGGCTTCCAAGTCGCCATTAAGAGCTTTTTTTGCCGATACCGCAAAAACCATGGGTTTGGCAATGCCTTTCTTCTCGGCTTGTGTAGCAACTCCCTTAATGTTTACTCGTAGATCATCCGGCTCTATCAAATCGGATTGTTGGAGAATAAAAATTACCTTCTTTTGCCATTCAGTACTAATGTAGTCGAAGAATTCCCAGGCAGACTGCCTATAAGGATTCTTAGCTTCGAATACAAAGACTATCAGATCACTTACCGGAATGAAGTGCTCAG
Organism: Flammeovirgaceae bacterium; assembly: GCA_003232185.1. GTDB lineage: Bacteria > Bacteroidota > Bacteroidia > Cytophagales > Cyclobacteriaceae > SZUA-3. The sequence continues at coordinate 6,761 of QIMC01000113.1, forward strand.
TTATTTCCTGGTGATGTTTGATGATGGTGTTGGTTCCAGGTGTATCAACAATGGCAATCTCTTTGAGGATATCAACTGGATGAAAGACCTTTTTTAAGTATTCATTCACTACCAGTACCTGCTCTTCTCCATACAGTACTTGTTGAATAGTATCTGTGCAAGGATCCGGGGCTACTTTGCAAATTTCAGTACCGGTATTTAACAGGGCATTGATCAGGCTACTCTTGCCCGATTTTACTTCACCAACCACCACAAACATAAATGGCTCGTTAACTCGCTCTCGTAAATCACTGGCATTTTGTGCCAGTTCGGGACTATTAATCCGCTCAATTAGTTCATGCAGTGTTTTAATAGCCTCGGACAGTCGTATCCGAAAACTTCTTAAGGTAGCGTCGACAATTTCATGTGACATAATCAAATATAACTAAATCTTCCTTGAGCTTAAAAAACTGAGAAATGGATAATTTCAATGTCAAAGTATCATTTTAGCCCCTAAAGAAATCATTATTTAGTAAAATATCCTTAAAATGATCAAAATTTGCCGATTGGGGTTTAGAATCTACTGGGTTAAATATATGCCAATTCACCTTGATTTTAGTAAATTGAAAAATTGAACGAGTTTCACATGAGTAAATCACTTAAGCTAGGTATTATTATATTGTTCGGATGCGGGATCATATATTTAATTAACCCCACCCTTTGGGGTTTAATAGGGCATAGCAAGACTCCTGCGACCCCAGCAGTTCCAGCAGGATTTAATCCAAAAATTCCTGTAAGTGGCATCATTGTGAGCCCACAAAAAATTGATAATAAAATTTCAGTAACCGGATCTGTGGAAGCAAACGAATCGGTAGAGCTCAAGAGTGAAATATCCGGAATTGTTGAAAAGATCCATTTCAGGGAAGGTACCGAAGTTAGCAAAGGGGAGTTATTAATCAGTCTCGACGATGACGAAATAAATGCCCAGCTAGAAAAGATGCGTTTCACCCAGCAACTGATGAAAGAAAGAGAATTTCGTCAACGTTCTTTGTTGGAAAAGGAAGCGATAAGTCAGGAAGAATACGATATCGCATTAACGGAATTTAATACCGTGGCCTCGGATATCAAGATTCTACAGAGTCAATACCGAAAAACTAAAATAAGAGCTCCATTCAGCGGAATAGTCGGCCTGCGATATATTAGTGAAGGCAGCTACCTTACGCCAAATGAGTCCATAGTGATGCTATATAGTATTGATCCTGCCAAAATAGATTTTTCGGTCCCTGAGAAATACACTAAAAAGGTGAATGTAGGTGATGAGATCCGCTTTATTACAGACGCACTGGATTCCGCAAGAGCGGGAAGGATATACGCTCTGGAGCCTCAAATTGATATCGAAACCCGTAGTTTACGAATGCGTGCACTCAGCCCAAATCCGGATGGCATTTTATTGCCTGGTCAATTTGCCAATGTAGAATTGATATTCAGCACCTTGGAGCAGGCGCTTATGGTACCTTCAGAAGCAGTTATTCCGGAACTAGGGGGGCATAAGGTATACATAAGCCGCAGCGGGATTGTAGAGTCAAAATTAGTGGTAATTGGAATAAGGACAGAAAGCCAGGTTCAGGTAATTTCAGGGCTACAACCACAAGATACTTTAATCACCTCTGGCATTCTTCAGATCCGACCAGGATCCAGTGTGGACCTGACTTTAATTGAGTAGTCATGAGCTTGTCTAGTATTAGCATTCAACGTCCTGTTTTGGCTATAGTTATGTCTATTGTCATTGTGCTTTTCGGGCTGGTGAGTTTCAACTATCTGGGCATACGGGAATACCCTAGTGTAGAGCCTCCCATTATTACTGTGTCGACTAGCTATACCGGCGCCAATGCTGATATAATTGAATCTCAGATTACCGAACCCATAGAAGACCTGGTAAACGGGATTGATGGGATCAAGACATTGACCTCCGTAAGCCGCGATGGTCGCAGTACGGTGACCGTTGAGTTTGATCTTGGCGCGGATCTTGAACGGGCCGCTAATGATGTTAGGGACCGGGTTTCCAGAGCACTAAACAATTTACCGCCGGATGCTGATCCTCCGGTGGTTAGTAAGGCCGATGCCGACTCCTGGCCCATTATCATCACTAGTTTGCAAAGCGATACCCGTTCGCTGCTGGAGCTGAGCCTAATTGCTGAAAATGTAATCAAAGAACGGCTGCAGACCATACCCGGAGTTGCCCAGGTGCGAATTTGGGGACAAAAAAGATATGCCATGAGGTTGTGGATGGACCCGGCGAAACTTGCAGCTTATCGGCTCACTCCGATGGATATTCTGGATGCTTTGTCTGCCAATAATGTGGAGCTGCCATCCGGCATGGTAGAAGGGCAGAACACTGAACTTACCGTACGAACCATGGGCCGGCTCAATAGCCCGGAGGAGTTTAATCAGCTTATAGTTAAAGAGGTACCAAGTGGTATCGTTAGGTTTAGAGACATTGGTCATGCAGAACTGGCACCTGAAAATCTAAGGACCATCCTGAAGCGAGATGGAATTCCTATGGTAATGCCGATAATTATCGCACAGCCAGGTTCCAATCACATAGAGATCGCTAAGGAATTTTATAAGCGGTTCGAACCAATTAAGAAAAGCCTGCCACCAGATGTGATAGCAAAAATCAATTTGGACAGCACCCAGTATATAAAAGCTTCAATTAAAGAGGTGCAGCAGACCATATTTTTGGCCTTTATATTAGTAGTGGGTATTATTTTTCTTTTTCTAAGAGATTGGCGCACCACTATTATACCCATGCTTACCATCCCGATTTCTTTGATCGGTACATTTTTCATCATGTACATCGCAGGTTTTTCCATCAATGTTCTAACTCTTTTAGGAATTGTACTGGCTATTGGACTGGTAGTTGATGATACCATTGTGGTTTTGGAAAATATCTACAGTAAAATTGAAGATGGGCTCCAACCGAAGGAGGCAGGTATTAAGGGAACAAATGAAATATTTTTTGCGGTAATTTCCACTACCATTGCCTTGGCTGCAGTTTTTCTTCCCTTGGTCTTTCTTGAGGGCTTAACTGGTAAGCTATTCCGTGAATTTGGAGTAGTAGTCGCTGGCGCGGTTATAATCTCCAGTTTTGTTGCTTTGACCCTGACACCCATGATAAGCAGTCGCCTATTAAAGAAGCGTGTTCATCAGCCCAAATTTTATACGCTTACCGAGCCTTTTTTCATTTGGCTGACTGAGAAATATAGGAAGAGTTTGGACTTGTTTATGAAAAGCCGATGGTTGGTGTTCCCAATAATGGCCGGTTCTGTTTTGATGATTTACCTTGTTTATATACAGCTGCCAAATGAATTAGCACCACTGGAAGACCGGAATCAGTTCATGGTATTTGCTGCCGCCCCAGAGGGTGTGACCTTCGAGTATATGGATAAATACATGGATGAAGTAACCAGTACCACCATGGATCATATTCCTGAAAGGGATTTCATTGGGTCGGTAACTTCACCAAATTTTGGAGCCAGTAGTTCAGTAAACTCAGGGTTTCTTTTTGCTGTGTTAAAAGATCGCACAGAACGTGAAAGGTCTGTCCAGCAAATAGTAAGTGAAGTTACCCCACCCATACAAAAATTGACCAAAGCAAGGGCTTTCGTAATTCAACCACAGTCATTGGGTGAGTCAGGGCTCTTCGGATTTCCGGTGCAATTTGTAATTCAGGCGCCAAACCTGGATAAACTCAAGGAGATTCTGCCAGTATTCATGGAGAAAGCCTATGCTAACCCCACCTTTAGCTTTGTCAGCCTGGACTTGAAGTTCAATAAGCCTGAGATCAATATTGAGATTGATCGGGATAAAGCCCGATTTCTTGGGGTATCGGTAATGGACATTGCACGTACTTTGCAACTGGCATTTAGCGGTCAGCGATTTGGGTACTTCATAATGAATGGCAAGCAATATCAGATAATAGGCCAGGTGGCCAGAGAGGATCGCAATGATCCCCTGGATCTACAATCATTGTACCTTAGAAGCAAGAGCGGAGAACTAATCCAGCTGGACAACCTGGTAAAACTGAGGGAAGAAAGCAGTCCTCCACAACTTTACCGTTTTAACCGGTTCGTATCGGCAACGGTTTCAGCTAGTCCTGTGCAGGGGAAGACAGTTGGAGATGGAATAGAGGCTATGGAACAAATAGCCAGTGAAGTTTTGGATGCTAATTTTTCAACTGCACTTTCGGGTACATCCAATGAATTCCGGGAAAGCTCATCAAGTCTTTACTTTGCCTTTATATTTGCCCTGGTGCTTATTTATCTGGCCCTGGCAGCACAATTTGAAAGCTTCAGAGACCCCTTCATAATAATGTTTACCGTACCCCTGGCGATGGCAGGGGCCTTATTGACGCTAAAGTTGTTCGGTGAGACACTTAACATATTTAGTCAGATAGGTATTATCATGTTGATTGGCTTGGTTACTAAAAATGGCATCCTGATCGTAGAATTTGCTAATCAGAAAAAGGCACAAGGGAAAGACAAACTCCAGGCCATATCATCCGCAGCTATCCAGAGGTTTCGACCCATTTTGATGACCAGTTTATCAACAATACTCGGTATACTTCCCATTGCCTTGGCGTTGGGAGCGGGTGCAGAAAGTAGGGTTTCTATGGGTCTTACGGTGATTGGAGGATTGATCTTCTCAACAATCCTGACCTTATATGTGATACCTGCAGTTTACACCTATATTACCGGTAAGGAAAAAAGGGCAGCAAGATTTTGAAGCAATGATAAAAGTTTTCACAACACTGTTGATTTGTTTTTTAGGCACTCAAGCCCAAGGACAGCAAGCACTCTCCTTGGAGGAGGCCATTCGGTTTAGCCTGGCTAATAATTATGCCATCAGGATTGCCCAAAATGATCAGATGATATCCGACAATAACCATAAACCAGGAAATGCCGGCATGTTGCCAACCATCGATCTGGATGCCAATAAAAACTATCAGCGACAGAACATCCAAGTGGAGATTCAAGGTCCGGACGGGCCGTTTCCTCTGAGCTCTGATTGGGCCAAATCTGATGGTTTCGATGCTGCTGCACGGTTGAATTGGACTATTTTTGACGGTATGGGTATGTTTATGACCATGGAGAAGTTACAATCCATAAAAAATTGGGGTGAGTTAAATACACTACAGGCAATACAGAATACGGTAGCACAGGTAAGTAATGCTTATCATCAGGTATTATTGGAAAAAGAAAGATTGAGGGTGCTGGATGAGAATCTTGAAGTTTCGCTAAGTCGGCAGGAGTTTGCGGAGAACCGATATAAGGTTGGGAAAAGCTCCAAGGTAGAATACTTAGCGGCACAGGTAGACTACAACAGTGATCGAACCGGACTGATCGTCCAACAACAGCGGATAGACAACTCCAAGGTTGATTTGAATATTCTAATGGGTAGAGATGTGGATACTCCAATGGAGGTAGTTCGTAAAGTAGACATTGATTCTACATTGCAGTACCGGGAACTGGAATTGAAGGTTGACCAGGCAAATCCGGAATTATTGAAAGCAATTCAAGATCACAACAT
>QIMC01000116.1 GCA_003232185.1 Flammeovirgaceae bacterium
GTGCCAGTACAGCAAATACCAAAGTAGCCAAAGGGGTGGTGTTCAAAGTTCAGATTGGTGCTTTTCGCAACAAGGATTTGTCAAAATATTTTGGGAGCAGCGACAACTTTGGCGGAGAGGTAGATGGCGATGGTACCCAGCGCTACACACTAGGTAATTTTGCAGACTACTGGCAAGCCGATAAGTTCAAAAAATACTTGCGGGAGATGGGCGTAAAAGATGCCTGGGTGGTTCCCTACAAAGATGGGCGAAGGGTTCCTATGAAAGATGTGCTGGAAGGGGTCATCTGAAATTAAGACATTGAAATTCAGCAAAAAGCAGTACATACTTGTACTGCTTTTTTTATAAACTTCTATTACTGGTACCAGTTTTTAATTTTTTTCACTTTCCAAACTAATAGTTAGCAATAAAATTAGAATAATTTAATTGTAAAAAGATGTTAATTGGTGTTTCGGCATTCTCATCACACCCTAACACCCTAACACCCTAACACCCTCGTCCTTCGTCCCTCTGCCCCAATTCATCATTCATCATTTGTAATTCATCATTCATCATATCTAATTACTAATTGAAATTCTAATTTGGTAATTTACAATGCATGCAAAAGAAATGGGTTTATAAAAAATCTCCTGAACCATCGGAGGTGCAATCTTTAGCTAATCAACTAAATATTGAAGCCACACTGGCTGCAATCTTAATCCAACGGGGCATTGGCAATTTTGAAGAGGCCAGAACTTTTTTCAGACCCTCTCTGGATTCCCTGCACGATGCTTTCCTTATGAAGGATATGAGCAAGGCCGTTGAAGTTGTGGAAGGGGCAATAGTTGCAGGAGATAAGATTCTTATTTACGGAGATTACGATGTTGATGGTACCACTGCTGTATCGCTGGTTTACGGCTTTCTAAGTAGGTTGTACCCAAACATTGAATACTATATTCCAGATCGATATACTGAAGGCTACGGCTTGTCAGCGCAAGGAATAAAATATGCCATTGATAATAATATCAAGCTTATAATTACCCTTGACTGTGGTATCAAAGCGGTAAAATTAGTAACCGAAGGGGTGTCACTGGGGCTGGATTTCATTATATGTGATCATCATTTACCAGGACCGCAACTTCCACCCGCTGCTGCGGTGCTTGATACCAAACAAATCGGCTGCAACTATCCATATAAGGAACTAACCGGATGCGGGGTAGGATTTAAATTGATCCAGGCAATATGCATTCATCGTGGGATACCGATAGAGACCACCTACGAATTTCTCGATTTAGTGGCGGTGAGTATTGCAGCTGATATAGTACCCATTACTGGAGAGAATAGGATATTGAGTTTCTTCGGACTCAAAAAATTGAATAAGAGCCCAAGGCTGGGACTAAAAGCGTTGCTGGACGTAGGCAAAATTAGTGGGCTTCTTGGTAATTCTGAAGTTGTGTTTGGATTGGCTCCCAGAATAAATGCAGCCGGTAGAATAGATCACGCTAAGTCGGCAGTGGCGTTATTGCTTTCAAACAATGACAATGAGGCAGCGGCATGGGCAGAAAGCATTAACCAAAATAACAGCTTAAGAAAAGAGAAGGACTCAAACATTACCAGGGAAGCGTTGGCTATGATCGCCGAAACTGAACCACAAACAAATGCCAGCTCTACCGTACTATACAAAGAAGATTGGCACAAAGGTGTGGTAGGGATAGTGGCTTCACGTTGTATAGAAAAATATTACCGCCCTACCATCATTCTAACTCAATCACAGAATAAAGCTACCGGATCGGCACGATCTGTTCCTGGATACAACATTTATGAAGCTATTTCGGCCTGTTCGGATCTTTTGGACACCTTTGGTGGTCATAAATACGCTGCTGGTTTAACTTTACCGATAGATAAAGTCACTGATTTTCAAAAAAAATTTGAGGCAGTGGTATCTGCCTCAATAACCGAGGAATTGTTGACCCCTATTTTAGAGATAGACCATGAATTAGCAACAGAAAGCATAAATGAGGATCTATATAAAATTTTAAGGCAAATGGGTCCTTTTGGCCCAGGAAACATGCACCCGGTTTTCGTAACCAAAGGGGTTAAGGCATATGCTGAACCTAAAGTGCTCAAGGGGCAACATTTAAAATTCACTGTAAAGTCATCTGCAGGGAATTATGTTGATGGTGTGGCTTTCGGCCTTTCAAAATATGCGGAGGCGTTACAAGAAGGGCAATCTTTTGATGTGGCATATACTTTGGAATTGAATACCTTCCGTGGAGAAAGGTCCTTACAAATGATGGTCAAGGATATAAAACTAAATACATGATACTGAGAGGGGAACATTTAGTTAAGAAGTACGGCAAGAGAACCGTGGTAAATGAGGTTTCTGTGACTGTCGAGCGGGGTGAAATAGTAGGGTTGCTGGGACCAAACGGAGCAGGAAAGACTACTACATTTTATATGATTGTTGGCCTTGTCAAGCCGAACCGTGGGGAAATATTTCTGGATGATGAAAACATTACCGGGTTGCCAATGTATAAAAGAGCCAAACGGGGTATTGGATACCTTGCTCAGGAGGCATCGGTATTCAGGCACCTAACTGTTGAAGAGAACCTGCTTGCAGTGTTGGAAATGACAAACCTCTCCAAAAAAGAACAAAAAGATAAGGTAGAACAGCTGCTCCATGAATTCAGTCTGAACCATGTCCGTAAAAATAAAGGTATAGTACTTTCAGGGGGTGAAAGACGACGAACTGAAATAGCCAGGGCGCTGGCGGTAGATCCTCATTTTGTGCTATTGGATGAACCGTTTGCCGGAGTGGATCCCATTGCTGTGGAGGAGATACAAACCATAGTAGGTAAGCTACGGGAAAAGAACATTGGCATACTCATCACAGATCATAATGTTACCGAAACCTTATCCATCACCGACCGTGCCTATATAATGACAGAAGGGAACCTATTGCGTTCAGGTAGTGCTGAGGAATTGGCAAACGATGAGCAGGTAAGAAGGGTATACCTCGGTAAACATTTTGAATTAAAGCGAAAAATATAAAGTGGCTTTAATAAACTCCATACTGTCCTGGGTAATGAAAAAGCGGATTCATGAAGTGGAACTGTTTATGAAATTTCCGGTGGAAGTACAGCATGAATTATTTGGACAACTGGTAAAACAGGGACGAGGAACAGAATACGGGAAAAAGTATCATTTTCATAGTATTTCCAAGGTGTCGGAGTTTTCTGAAAGAGTACCGGTGGTAACCTATGAGCAGCTCTTTCCCTATATATCACGTATTATGAAGGGGGAGCAGAACCTGTTGTGGCCCAGTGAAATAAAGTGGTTCGCAAAGTCATCCGGAACTACCAACGCAAAAAGCAAATTTATACCGGTTTCACAGGAAGCATTGGATGATTGCCATTTTAAAGGTGGCAAAGACTTGCTTTCTATTTATATTAATAATAATCCGGAGTCAAAACTGTTTGACGGGAAAGCCCTGGCGATTGGAGGAAGTCAACATATCAACCAGTTTGACCCAAACCTAAACTCCTACTACGGTGATGTATCTGCGGTTATCATGAAGAATTTGCCTTTATGGGCTCAATTCGTTCGCACCCCAAGTCTGGAGATTGCCCTTATGGACGAATGGGAAGAAAAAATCGAACGTATGGCCTACGCTACTGCCGATGAAAACGTTACCAGTATTTCTGGAGTACCTACCTGGACCATCTTGTTGCTACAGCGTATATTGGAGATCAAGGGTAAGTCATTCATTAGCGAGGTTTGGCCAAACCTGGAATTATTCGTTCATGGTGCGGTAGCCTTTCCTCCATACAAATCCCTGTTCCAGTCATTAATCGGAAATCCACAGGTACAATACCTGGAAACCTATAGTGCTTCAGAAGGATTTTTTGGGATACAGGATAATTCTGATTCCGATGAATTGTTGCTGATGTTGGATTATGGTATTTATTATGAGTTCATTCCAATCGAAAACCAAAATCAGGAAAACCCAACTACAATTGGTCTCCATCAGGTAGAGTTAAATAAAATTTATGCACTGGTTATTACCACCAATGCCGGACTTTGGCGGTACCAGATTGGTGATACCATTAGATTCACTTCGATCAACCCTTTTAGGATTAAGATCAGTGGCAGGACCAAACATTTCATCAATGCATTCGGGGAGGAACTGGTAATTGAAAATGCCGAAACCGCCATTACCAAAGCATGCATTGAAACACAAGCAGAAATTGCCAATTTCACTGCAGGCCCTATTTACTTGACTGGCAATAGTAAGGGAGGTCATGAATGGATCATTGAATTTGCGAAAGACCCAGATAGCCTTGAGGTTTTTACCCTGGTTCTTGATGCTACCCTGAAAGACCTCAACTCAGATTACCAGGCCAAACGCTATAAGGATATGGCGCTACAACTACCAACTGTACACCAGGTACCAAAAGGTACTTTTTACCGTTGGATGAAACAGCGGGGCAAACTAGGAGGGCAAAATAAGGTTCCCCGACTGGCCAATAGTAGAGCGTTTATCGAAGACATATTGCAGATGATGGTTGAGGTGACAAAGTAGCGCAGTTATATTAATAAATCCGCTTCATGGATTCAACCCCTGCTACTTCTTTGACAAATAATTGGCGTTACCTAAGTAAATCGCAATCTATAGGGCAAATAAAAAATTGTATAATTCCAATATATCTATTCTGAGCATTCCCATGAAAACTACTGAAAGGCTTTCTTGTTTTTGGAATTGATTTAGTGGATAGTTCGAAAGGAGAGAGGGGTTAAGAAATTGAAATAATACATTCCATAAAAAATGTACCTTCCCGGGGTGAAAAAGTACAATTGTATCGGTTGCATTTATTGAGCAAAATGGCTCGCATACAGCATATTTAGAATGGTATCAATAGAAGCCCAATTATACTAAAAAAGGATTTTAAAAAATCAAGTCAACTTTTCCACAATTTTCGATATTTATCCACAAAATATTTAAAAAGTTACTCAAACATCTGATTAATAAGCATATAATGAGGACATGTTAAACGAAAAATTTGTGGATAAACGAGCATCATTTTGAAATCATTAATTGTACTCCCAAAAGAGGCTTACAAAACAACTGGTTAATCATCAGATTTCTCCCACAATAAGGTAAAATTGACCCCTCTCAAAGTATTTGGGTTTAGACTTAAATATCTGTCTTTTCAAATTGCTTTAGGTACCTGCTTCTGTATCAGTGACTTTAACATGACTGGATGGTTTCAAACTGCTTCAACCTAAATTGAAGTTCCAACAACTATCACCAAAAGATATCACCTTTATTATCAATAAGTTAATTATACTTTTCTCATATCGGAAATATATGATCCATATTACTATATAGATCAACGTAATTTTTAGCCTTATTGGTCGGTAATTTGAAATGATGCACTTAAATTTGATGCACGCATTGTAATTCACTATGAAAGCAGTAATTCCGGTTGCCGGGATCGGCTCCAAACTTCGACCTATTACCCACACCCAGCCAAAGGCATTGGTGCCGGTTGCTGGCAAACCTATTCTGGCTCATATAGTTGACACTTTGATTTTAGGTGGAATTAAAGATTACTGCTTCATCATCGGATATCTCGGTGATAAAATAAAATCATTTATCGAGGAGTACTATAAGGGAGAAAAGATAAATGTGGAATTTGTTGTCCAGGAACCAAGAGAAGGAATAGGACATGCGGTTTGGTGCGCCCGTGAATCAATTCGAAACGAGGAAGAGGTAATCATCATGCTGGGGGACACCATCCTTAACCTGGATATAGCGGAATTCTTAAAAGTACCACAATCTGCTGTGGGCACTAAAAAAGTGGATACTCCTGGAAGGTTTGGAGTAGTAGAAATAGATAGCCAGGATAACGTAAAAAGGTTGATTGAAAAACCAAAAATTCCAAAATCCAACCTTGCCCTGGTGGGAATCTATAAACTGAATAATCCAAAACTTTTTATAACCTCAATAGAAAAGATAATTTGTGAAGGGATAAAAACACAAGGAGAATTCCAATTGACGGATGCTTTAATGGAAATGTTAAAACATGGGGAGTCAATGGCTATTTTCCATGTAAATAATTGGTATGATTGTGGGAAAAAGGATTCCTTGTTGGAAGCCAATGGTATACTTCTGAGCAATGATGAGTTTATGAGTACGTCCAACTATAATTTTCCAAATTCAGTAATTATCCCGCCAGTAAGTATTGCTGCTAATTGCAGGATAGAACACTCTATTATAGGCCCGAATGTTGCAATTGGGGAAGATACGTTGGTACGAAACTCGATAATTGAAAACAGTATAATTGGTTCTTTCAGCCGGTTGGAAGTAGCGGTTTTAAACGGATCCATTATAGGGAGCGATACCATACTTAAAGGCCCCAGTCAAAGTTTAAACATTGGAGACAATACAGAGATCAACTATTCGTCGAATGACTGATTAGGGCATTTGCCATGAACATCAAGCAGGTCAAAGAAACTTGTATTTACGTAAACGATCTTGAACTGACTCAATCATTTTATCAACAGGTTCTGGGTCTTCCAATGATTGCTAAAAAGCCAGACAGGCACGTTTTCTTTAGAGCCGGAACTTCAGTCCTGCTCTGTTTCAAACCCGAAGCCTCAAGACAGAAATCTGAACTACCGATTCATTTTGCCAATGGCCCTGCTCATCTGGCCTTTGAGGTGGAAATTCCTGAATATGATGATTGGAAGCAGAAAGTGTCTTCGGCTGGAATCAAAATCATCCATGAACAAACCTGGAGGGAAAAGTTCCTGTCTTTTTATTTTCATGACCCTGATGGGCATCTATTAGAAATTGTTCAGGTAGGAATGTGGGATTAGACAGGGACGAAGGACGATGGTGTTAGGGACGAAGCAGCAAAACATTTTAACCAGGACATTCACTCATTCACTCATTCACTCAATCACTTCCTTTAAAACCGCCCACACATTCTTCGCAACGATTTTATGGCCTGGTTCATTCGGGTGAATACCATCTTCCAGATTTAAGTTCGGATCCCCTGCAACTCCTTCTAAAAGAAAAGGGATTAATGGTAAATTGTTTGTCGTTGACAGTTCCGTGAAAATGGCCCGGAACTTGGAAATATATTCTTCTCCCATATTTGGCGGGGCTTCCATACCAGCGAGTATGATTTGTATATCAGCATATTTGGCTTGTGCCAGGTCAATGATCCGTTGCAAGTTCTTTTTGGACTCAATAGGATCAATTCCCCTTAGTCCGTCGTTGCCTCCCAGCTCAAGTATCATGATGGTCACAGGTGCTCGCAGCACCCACTCGATACGATTCACTCCACTGGCAGTAGTTTCCCCGCTCAATCCTGCGTTGATTACTTTATAGGATAAACTCAAACTATCTAAAAGTTTCTGTATTAATACGGGAAATGCCTCTTCAGAAGATACACCATAACCAACAGTCAGACTATTACCGAAAAACAAAATTCCCTGAGTAGGTTCTTCTTTCTTAGTTGAAATTTGTGATTCTTGCGCAGGTTTTGCATTTGATGATGACCGTTCCGGTTCGCGACAGCTACCCGAAACCAATATTGCAATTATTAATAGTGAATAAACAAATACACTTTTTATGGTCATGATTCTGATTGAATTTTGTGCCATCTTACCGTTTATAGTAAATCGGAATAGATTTCTAGTGCATAATCTGGATTCTATAGTAATAACGAAAAGCATTTATTTACGTTTCAGTTATGGGTACTTACAAAAATAGATGAATAGCATATTGAACGTACACAAGTTAACAAAGTCCTATAATAATGGACAAAATAAACTCACGGTGCTAAATGAGGTAAACTTTTCGTTGGACAAGGGAGATACATTTTCGATAGTGGGCCCTTCCGGCAGCGGAAAAACTACTTTACTGGGGTTGTGTGCAGGGCTAGATACTCCTAGCGGTGGGTTGGTACATCTGGAAGGCCATGATTTGTTTTCATTAAATGAAGATCAACGTGCAGCAATTAGAAATCAGCATGTTGGGTTTATATTTCAGAGTTTCCAGTTGATTCCAACACTTACTGCTTTAGAGAATGTAATGGTCCCAATGGAGCTCAACAGCATACCAGGTGCCCGTGAACGAGGTATGGAATTGCTGGATCGAGTGGATCTATCGGACAGAGGGCACCACTATCCTTCTCAATTGTCAGGAGGAGAGCAGCAAAGAGTTAGCCTGGCCAGGGCATTTTCTAATAACCCAAGCATTCTTTTTGCGGATGAACCTACTGGAAACCTGGACGAAGAAACCAGCGAAAAAGTGGTTAGAATGATCTTCGATCTAAATCAAGAAGCTGGAACCACCTTGGTATTGGTAACTCATGACTTAGAACTGGCACAACGAACCAAGAGGATAATAAGGCTCAAAGGAGGTAAAATTGTTGCCGATCAACTAACAGTGATCTAAGATGATCAATCAACAAGTACAGTGGTTGTTTAAAATGGCCTGGCGAGACAGCAGGAGGAGTCGCTATAGACTATTTCTATTTATCTCTTCAATAATATTAGGTGTGGCCGCGTTGGTTGCCATTCAAACATTTAGTGAGAACCTTCAGCAAGGCATAGATGCTCAGGCAAAGACCATCATTGGTGCTGATTTGGCGTTACAGGCAAACCGGCCATTTTCAGATGAAATGACCGAACTTATGGACTCTCTGGGAGGAGAACAAAGCCATGAAATCAGTTTTGCTTCAATGGTATATTTTCTCAGGTCAGAAGGCACCCGTTTAGTACAAGTGAGGGCGTTAGAGGGAGCATTTCCTTATTATGGTGACATTGAGACCAAACCCGAGATGGCCTCCAGGACATTTCAAAAAGCAAAGAAGGCCTTGGTAGATAAGACTTTGCTGCTTCAATTTGAAAGTAATCCCGGAGATTCTATCCGTGTAGGTGCACTTAGTTTTGTGATAACTGGTAGCATCTTAAAAGTACCTGGACAAACGGGTATTACTGCTACTGCTGCCCCACCGGTCTATATATCCATGGACTTTCTGAAACAGACCGGCCTGGTCAAAAAGGGCAGCCGAATCCGTCATAGTAGATACTTTAAGTTCAAAAATGATCATGATATAAACCAGATCTTGGAAGGCATAAAGGACCAATTGGAACTTGAGAATATCAATTACAGTACCGTAGAGACTACCAAGGAAGACCTCGGCCAGTCATTTCACAATCTCACAAAATTTCTAAGCCTGGTTTCTTTCGCGGCTTTATTGCTTGGGTGTATCGGAGTAGCCAGTTCTGTACATATCTACGTGAAGGAAAAATTAAATATTATAGCGGTATTGCGCTGTGTGGGTGCAACCGGCAAACAGACTTTCTGGATTTATCTTATTCAGATCCTGACCATGGGAGTATTTGGATCCATACTGGGCGTAACCATAGGCAGTACACTTCAATTAGTACTTCCAGTTATATTTAGTGATTTTCTCCCCATGGAGGTGAGCCTATCAGTAAGTTGGCCCGCTATTTTTAGTGGAGTTTTAATTGGTACAGTGGTTAGTCTTCTGTTTGCCTTGCTGCCATTACTAGGAGTACGAAAAGTATCACCATTTAGGGTATTACGTGTGGGGTTTGAAAGAGAGAGCAAGCCTGACTGGACGATTTGGCTAGTCGGTTCCTGTATTTTTGGGTCTATTGTGATCTTTAGTTACTTGCAAGGTATAGGAGGATGGCTGGAGGCACTATATTTTACGCTTGGTCTGGCACTTGCTTTTGGTTTTTTGGGTTTATTAGCCAAATTAGTGATGTGGCTGCTTCGGAAACTTGCGCTCCGGAATTGGAATTATTTAGTAAGGCAGAGTTTGGCAAACTTGTACAGACCCATGAATCAGACATTGATTCTAATTGTTTCTATTGGTTTGGGAACAGCCCTGATAGCAACTATGTACTTCATACAGCAATTGTTATTGACCCAAGTGTCATTTTCATCAAGAGGAGACCAGCCAAACATGGTACTTTTTGATATTCAGACAGAGCAGACCAATGATATCCGTCAATTGGCAGTAGATTATGAACTACCAATTATTCAAGAAGTGCCGGTGGTGACGGTACAACTTGGGGAAATTAATGGACATACTAAGGTTGAAGCCTCCAATGACTCCACCATAAATTATCCAAGCTGGGCCTACAATAG
The DNA here is from genome assembly GCA_003232185.1 of Flammeovirgaceae bacterium. Lineage (GTDB taxonomy): Bacteria > Bacteroidota > Bacteroidia > Cytophagales > Cyclobacteriaceae > SZUA-3. Next base: position 10,178 of record QIMC01000116.1, read on the forward strand.
AGAATACAGGGTTACCTATCGAAACCACCTGATAGATTCAGAACAGCTGGTCGATGGAATCTGGGATAGCGTGGGTCAAACTACCCGAGATACTGTATTTATTTCTATGGAGGAAGGGTTCGCAAAAAGAATGAACCTTGAGGTGGGTGATAAATTATTGTTCAATGTTCAGGGAGCCCCTATTAGGGTTGTTTTGGGAAGCCTGAGGAAAATTGAGTGGAACCGGGTACAGACGAACTTTTTGGTGGTGTTTCCAACAGGAATATTGGAAGAGGCTCCGCAGTTTCATGTGTTGATGACCAAAGTAGATTCAGAACAAAAGTCAGCCCAATTCCAACGGGCAGTAGTGAGGAAATTCCCAAATATTTCAATAATCGATCTAAACCTTATCTTAAAAACGGTCAATAATATATTGGATAAGGTGGCTTTTGTGATAAGGTTCATGGCCATGTTCAGCATTATGACCGGGCTGATCGTTTTCATAAGTTCTATTGTAATCAGCAAGTTTCAACGAATAAAAGAAAGTGTGCTACTGAGAACACTGGGAGCCCAACGAAAACAGATAGTAATCATTAATGCCCTGGAATACTTTTTTCTGGGTAGCCTGGCCTCTACCGCAGGCATGGTACTTTCACTCATTTTTACCTGGATATTAGCGTATTATAATTTTGACTCCACATTTGTACCAAAGCCATGGCCATTGGTTTGGCTCTATTTACTGATTACAGGTATAACGGTATTGATTGGAATTCTAAATAGTCGAGAGGTATTGAACAAGCCCCCATTGGAAGTCCTTCGTTCAGAAAATTAACTCGGATTTAACCCGATTACGAAAAGTATCGATAAAGGTTATTTGTTCATTAATGGACAACAGTTGTAACAATATCGAACAAATTTGGCATCCCCCAAACTGTGACAGGTTATATACAACATCCTTATTATCAACTAGTTGAATTTTAATTGAATTCTGGTATCAATTTTGGCAAGTACTTATTAAATCAAATTGAAAATTTAACCGGAATTACCATGAGTTACATGACTAAAAATGCAAGATTGATTACGTTGGCTTTGGCCGCGATTTTTATTAGTGCCGGTGTTTATGCAACACCTGCGGGAATTGAGAAAAAGACTACTGAAAAAGCAAGACAAGCGGTAAAAGAAGCTGCCCCCGACGATTGGCGCACTTATGCTCAATCCGCTGAGAAATGCATCCGCAAAAAAGTGAACTTAGCGGAAGCCAAACAATGGCTAGAGAAGTCACTTGAAATCAATGAAAATACCTACAACCTATCGGTGATGGGAGACTATTATGATATGAATAACCTGCCAGAAAAAGCTCTGGAGTATTACGTAAAAAGTATAACCATAGGATTAAAACAAGATGTGAACTATCATGATCAATCTACCCATGAGAAAATGATGAAGGCCAGGAGTACTGTGCTCAAATCAAAAAGGTAAATACAAGTATTATATCTAATAGGAGTGGCCCCTGCTTATGGCAGGGGTTTTCATGTTTTAGCAAAACAGAACTTAGTAAATTAGTGCATGCCCAGTCTTAATTTTAGCCAACAAGAAATTTCAGAATTACGAGCAGGTACTCCTGGAGTTCAGCAAGTAGTTCATTTTAACAATGCCGGGGCCGCCTTAATGACCGGAGTTGTCGCCCGAAAGGTAACCGAATATATTCAACACGAATTACATTTTGGTGGGTATGAAACTGCTGAGAAATATGCTCATGAGATTCAGTCAGTATATACTAACCTGGCAAGTTACTTGGGCTGCCTGCCTACAGAAATAGCCATAATGGAGAATGCTACCGCCGCTTGGGGGCAAGCCTTCCTGTCAATTCCTTTGGCACCGGGTGATTCTATTCTAACCTCGAACTCAGAATACGCCAGCAACTACATCCCCTTTTTACAAATGAAGAAACGTCTGGGAGTAACCATTGAAATAATCCCAAACGATAAATATGGGCAAGTGGATATATCGGCGCTTTCAAATATGATCCATGAGCGGGTGAAATTGATTGCAGTTACCCATGTGCCTACTAATGGTGGCTTGGTAAATCCAGCAGCCAAAATTGGAGCAATTGCCAGGAAACATGATATCTGGTACATACTGGATGCATGTCAATCAGTTGGGCAGATGCC
>QIMC01000389.1 GCA_003232185.1 Flammeovirgaceae bacterium
CTTTTACTCTTATCTGATATTAATATACTTAATATCAGATACTTAACAAAATATTTCAAGCTGTTTTTAAGGCTAAAATCAACCAATAAATAATCTCAATTATGGATTGTAAGGTTATACCAACAATTGTAATGTGCATGTTTATCTTTCTCCCCGTCTTTGCACAGAAGGGTTTTTATGTGTCCCCAAATGGCAATGACAAAGCCACAGGAACAATTGATAAGCCTTTTCGGACATTGGTCAGGGCAAGAGACGCTGTACGGAAGGTAAAAAAGAACAGCGGCGATATTGTGGTCCATGTGTTGCCGGGCACTTATGAGTTAAAGGAACCTTTAAGGTTAGATCAACGTGATGGTGGTCAGGATGGATCTCGGGTAATTTATAGGGGAAGCAAAGATGGGAAAGTCATTATCAGTGGGGGAACGGCCATAAGAGGTTGGAAGGAGACCGGACAAAAAAATGTATATCAAGCAGAAATCCCCAAGGCCATGTTCCGGCAACTTTATGTGGAAAACCATACGGCAATCAGGGCCAGGTTTCCAAATATAGGCACTTATTTAAAAACCGGTTCTTGGGATCTGGACAACCAAACCCTCATGTTGTCAAATAATTACAGCACACTTCAAACGGGTTCCAACGATATGGAACTCCTCCTTCTTCAATCTTGGGCCGAGAGCTATCTTCGTATCAAGACCATAAAACCCACTGGTGTGGGTAGACCCCAATTTTCAGTCGTGACATTTCAAGACGAGGAGACCAAGATCCTTTTCAACAGACCTTATCCTTCCCTATTGCCTACCCACGAATTCTATTTTGAGAACGCCCGGGGTTTTATCGACCAGGATTATGAGTGGTACCATGATCCCGGATCGTCCACGGTCTATTGTAAATTTGCCGACCAGGACAATATTGCCGAGCTCCACATAGTGAGGCCTGTTTTAGATACCTTGGTAATCCTTCAAGGGACTTTGTCTGAGCCCATAAAGAATATATCTTTCGAAAATTTTACTTTCCAACATTCGAATTGGATATATCCCAGCCAGCACGGTTATCTAAATGCACAGGCGGGACAATACAACAAGAGTTCCAAGCCAAATAATGAACAATTTATTTTAAGGCCTCCTGCTGCCGTTTATTTGGCCAATGGGCAGCATGTGGAATTCAAAGGCAATACTTTTAACAATATAGGTTCCACTGCCATCGATTTTCATCATGGTACATCCTCTTGCTCTATTGTGGGAAATAAATTTACGGATATTTCCGGTAGTGCCATTGCCATTGGAAAGTTTGTACAAGACGAGGACACAGAGTATCATATTCCTTATAATCCCTCCGATAAGCGGGAAATAAGCACCAATGATATTGTTTCCAGCAACTATATCCAAAGGGCAGCTACTGTATATTATGGTTGTGTGGGTATAGCAGCAGGATATACCAACGGTATTAAAATCTCCCATAACGTGCTGAGGGACCTTCCTTACACGGGCATCAGTTTGGGTTATGGATGGACTCCACTGCCCAATGCCATGGCCAACAACCTCATTGCGTACAATGATATTGGCAATGTGATGACCATGATGAATGATGGGGCCGCAATCTACACCTTGTCCTACCAACCCGGCACTAAAATATACAGGAATTATATCCATGACATTCCTAAACCAAAGTTGCTGGGACAACATATAATGAGCGGTATTTATTGTGACGAACAGAGTGGGGGTAATGAGGAAAGCCCTTTAATTGTTGCAGAGAACATTATTGCATACGGTAGTTTTGAAATGATAAAGTTCCACAAACCAGGGATCATTCTCATTAAGAACACGATACACAACCAATACCAAAAAAACGGCCAGGAGATTATTGGTAAAGTAGGCCTCCTCCCACAATTTCAATATATTATTGATGGGCAATAGGTCCATTGAGCCCATAAAGGGCGGGCCAACTTACCGGAAGTCCATGACAAAGCCAATTTTGGTATTGGGGACAGCAGGTCTTGGTGGGGCTTGGGGAAAGGTGGATAGGGACGAATCCGTAAGAACAATATTACACGCCCTGAAAAACGGGGTTACCTGTCTGGATACGGCTCCTGCTTACGGAAATGCCCAGGAAATAGTGGGGCGGGCATTGAGGCTTTGGAAAGGAAAAAAGCCAATGATCAGCACTAAAGTGGGCAAGCTCAAAGGTGAAACGGCCAGTAGTGAAAATAATGATTATACTATTGTCGCCATGGAAAATAGCGTAGTGGCCAGCAGGGAATTGTTACGAACTAGTCAATTGGATTTATTGTTTCTCCATGAGCCGGAAAAAGTCCCCTCCCATGAAATAGCCGATGTTGTCCATTTTTTGGTGGGTTTAAAAAAGACTGGAGAGGTAGCTTCCCTGGGCCTGGGCGGACAAGTCCCTGAAAATTATCATACTTACATCCGGGAAGGTATTTTCGATGTTGTCATGGGCTTCAACAACCTGGATGCCTGCTGTCTTGACGGAATGGCAGAAGCCGTACCATTTTATAAAAAACATGGGCTTAAGATATATCAGGGCAGTGCCCTGCATACCGGTCTTTTGGGCAACAGCTTTGAGGTGTACAGGAAAAACAGGCCGGATTGGATTTCCAAAACAGCAGTGCAAAATGCCGAAAAAGCTTTGGGTATTGCCCGAATATTGGATATGGACCTGGCAAGTCTCGCCCACCGTTACCTTTTATCCATGGAAGAAGTGGACAACCTGGTATTGGGCGCAAAAAATCTTGATGAGCTCAAACATTCCCTGTCCGCATGTGAACAAGGGCCTCTTGAGGAAGGTATATTTTACGACTTAACTGATGAAATAACATGATTTCCAAAGATCAAGTTACACCAGTGCATATTCAGGCTGCTGATTTTTCGGTTATCGACCAAGAACAATTCAACATCAGGGAGGTACACCTCAGGAGTGTGGCTCCCATTATGTTCAATAAACCTTTTTATGATGCCACTATGGGCCCTTTTTATCAATACAAGCCCTGTTTTCTAAAGTTGGTGGATTCCGATGGAAATGAAGGTGAGTGTGAATTCCCAATGGGAATGACTTATATCCTAAAGGAAATATTCTTGCCCGTATTGTTTTCATCATGGGGTAAAACTTATCTTGAGCTTTTCAATGCCCTTTTCTGGGGTATTCGAAACGAAGGTTTTAGAGGGGCTGGCGCCATGGCCCTGGGTCATTTGGACAGGGTTCTCTACGATTTGGCGTCAAAAAGAATGAACCTTCCTTTGTATCGTTATTTAGGGGCAAAAAACAATTCGGTAAGGGTCTATGCCAGTGGCGGGGGCATTAATCTGATAGGTGAAGAACTAAAAGAGGAATGCCTGCAATGGGAGTCTCAAGATTACAAAACCATAAAGATAAAGTTCGGTGGGTTTAAAACCAGCGTAGCAGAAGATATTCAGCGTGTGACGTCCATAAGGGAAGTACTGTCGCCCGAAACCCGTTTGGCCATTGATGCCAATCAATTTATGGGCCTAAAACGGGCTTTGGAGTTTGTTGGGAACATAGAGGGGCATTCCTTCGCATGGTTGGAGGAACCTATGCATTCTGCTGCCTTGCATGAGATAGAAACGCTGAGTGCCGCAACAGGGTTGAAAATTTCGTATGGGGAGTCAGAGCGTTCGAAAATGGTGTTTCCCTCCATCGTACGAGCCGGTGTTGCCCATCTACAACCTATAGCCGGCCATTTGAGCAGTGTCAAAGACTGGTTTGAAGTAGCACAATTGGCACAACGGCACCAACTCGACCTGAGTAGCGGTGGCACCTCTTTTTTCAATGCACCTTTCCTGGCCGCTGTTGGCGATAATGCTTTGCTCGAATACTTGGAACCGATTATTGGGCCCTTGAGTGAAATATTGTCGGTACGCCCCCAAATCAGCAATGGCTGTTTTAAAGTACCAGATATCCCCGGGATAGGAACTGCCGTGGATTGGGAGCGTTTGACCAAGGAAAAAAAGATTACCAACCATGGTATTTGGAAAAAATAATTGAGACAATGGATATACATGAAAATTTACAGACTTTGGACTTTGGTATGGTTGTGGTCTATATTCTGTTTCTTGTTGCCATAGGCGCATACATCAGCTTTCGGAAGAAAAAAACTACTGGTACAGACTATTTTTTGGCCGGCAGTTCCTTAAACTGGCATAGTATAGGCCTTACCATGTGGGGAACCAATGTGGGCCCTTCTATCCTTATCGGTTCTTCAGCCATAGGTTTTACCACCGGTATAGTGGCAGCCAATTTTTCTTGGTATGCCTTTGTCTTCATTTTTCTTTTGTCCCTGGTTTTTGCCCCCCATTATAAAAGCACAGGTGTTGCAACACTCCCGGAATTTATGGGCAAACGGTTTAATGCTACTTCCAGGGAACTTTTGGCTTGGTATTCTTTGATTACGATATTGATTTCATGGTTAGGGCTGACCCTTTATGCAGGCGGTATATTGGTCACTCAGATTATGGATTGGCCTTTATGGCTTTCCATATGCAGCCTGATGGCTTTGGCCGCATTTTTTGCCATTGCTGGGGGATTGGAAGCAATCGCAATTACCAACATATTTCAAATGGGGCTACTTATTGTGGTCTCATCAATCCTTGTTATTGCTGGTATTATCGAACTGGGTGGTTTCCAAAGGTTAATAGAAGAAGTCCCGGCAGATTATTGGAATTTATTCCTTTCTGCTGATAACCCTGATTATCCGTGGGTGGCCATTGTCCTTGGATATCCCGTACTTGGCATTTGGTTCTGGTGTACTGATCAGAGTATGGTACAGTCTGTGTTGGCCGCCAAAGACTTAAAACAAGGCCAATTGGGAACTAATTTTACGGCTTGGCTTAAGATTTTGGACGCACCGCTGTTCTTCCTTCCCGGGATTATCTGCTTTTTGTTGTATCCGGGACTTCAGGACGAAAATGAAGCCTACATGACCATGGTCACCAATTTACTTCCCGTAGGTATGGTTGGGTTGGTCATGGCCGTTCTTATTGCTGCTTTGGTGAGCACTATAGATTCTGCACTCAATTCTTTCAGTACGATTTTTACCATGGATATTTATTACAAACGCTTTGGTGCCGGGACAAAGCCTAAAAGGCTCGTTGCTATTGGTCGATGGGTCACCCTGATAGCGGCTGTTATCTCAGTGTTTATTGCCCTTTGTCTTGATAAATTCAGCAATATGGATCTATTTAGTTTGTTTCAGGCAGTTTTGGGATACTTGGCCCCTCCAATGTCAGCTGTGTTTTTATTAGGTACTATCTGGAAAAAAATGACCTCCAGGGCAGCAAACCTAGGACTTGTAGTGGGCACTATTGTCAGTATTGGGGTAGGTATTATGCAACTGCTCAATGTACCGGACAAAATGATTTGGCCTCATTTTCTTTTGATGTCGTTCTTTTTGTTTATGGGCATTGTATTATTGATAATCGTGGTAACCATGTTGGATAGAAGTCCCCATGAAATCAAATTTACATCTTTGGCACAATCCTATAGGAACTTAGATTACAAACCGTCAAAGCTAGTGCTTGGTCTTTGGGGGTTGCTTTTTGCCGTGATGATTGCTTTGTATATTGTGTTCAACTGAAATAGTATGGACCGTTTAAGGTAAATGGGGACTCGTATTTTTTAAGATAATTCCAGAATCCAGGTTCGATCATTTTATCGGGCTTTTAAATAAATATATAAATTAATAAAAGTTGAATGTAAAACGAAACCAGTCACAACAGGATATGCCCGTAACTATTATCACAGGAGGGGCCACAGGTCTTGGGTTTGCCCTAGCCCGCCACCTAATTGGTAAAGGCGAACGTGCAGCAATCCTGGATTTAGACCCTGAAACCCTTTCAGTTGCAGTTGCGTCTTTGGGCCCTGGAGTGCACGGTGAACAAACAGACGTTACTCAAGCTGAGCCTGTACAGTCGGCAGTGTCCTCTGTGTTTGGGCTATGGGGGCGAATTGACAATCTTGTTAATTGTGCAGGTATAACGGGGAAAACAAATTGCCAAAGCCACAAAGTGAAAATGAGCAGTTTTCAAAATGTGTTCGAAATTAATGTCTATGGAAGCATGCATTTGTTCCAAGCGGTTATTCCGGTTATGCTCAAAGCAGGGTATGGTCGTATATTGAACATCGCTTCCATTGCCGGCAAAGAAGGAAATGCCGGAATGGTCGCCTACTCTGCTTCAAAAGCTGCCGTTATCGGTATGACCAAAAGCCAGGGAAAGGAGTATGCGGGCACAGGTGTTACGGTAAATGCTTTGGCCCCTGCAGTCATTTTTACGGATATGCACAAAACAATGCCCGAGGAGTAGATACGGTACATGACTGATAAAATACCCATGAGACGCAACGGCACGCTGGATGAGTTTGCACATATGGCGGCTTTTATATTGTCTCGGGAAAATAGTTTTACCACAGGCTTCACCTTCGACTTGTCCGGGGGAAGGGCAACATATTAACTGATGTTACGCAATAACTCCATAAGCCGCCTCTTGAGGGAGGTGTAGGAGGGTGTTTTGATCTATTTTCAACATTTTTGTGTAATATAATACAGATATTAAGAAATAATTAAATAATGAAAATAACCAAAATTAAAGTATATGGGGTGGCTTCTCCGGTAACGGATTGGACCTACGTGAAAGTCGAGACCGATGAACCAGGTCTGTTCGGTTGGGGCGAGTGCTCATTGCCAGGTAAAACACATGGGGTCCAAGGGGCAGTGCGTGATCTTGAAAAATTACTTATCGGGGAAGACCCCATGCAGGTGGAGTGGTGCTGGCAAAGGATGTACCGTCATAGTTATTGGAGAGGTGGGGCGATCAACACCTCTGCCATTTCCGGGGTTGATGTGGCCCTTTGGGACATTCGTGGAAAAGCCCTCAATTTGCCTGTTTATCAGCTGTTAGGTGGTTCGGTACGGAAAAAAGTAAAACTTTACGCCAATTGCGGACTGTCTAATTCACCCAAAGAATTTCGAAAAAGGGTTAAGTTTGCAACAGACATGGGCTACCGTATTGTGAAAATTTATCCCCTGCCAGCTGTCGCCGCAGTAGAGGGGGTATCGGTGTTGAACAACATTGTGGCTTGTTGTGAAGCCGTAAGGGACGAGATAGGGGTCGGCAATGACTTTGCCCTTGATTTTCATGGCCGCTGTACTGCTGGTTTTGCTGTGGCCATTGAGGCGGCTGTACGCCATACCGACCCATTGTGGATCGAAGAGCCCGTACCTGCCGAATCCCCGGATGCACTGAGAAGGTGTGCAGAGAAGTTTGTGTCCCCAATTGCGGTAGGAGAACGGTATTTTACTCGTTGGGATTTTAGGAAAATTTTGGAGGAAGAATTGGCAACCATAATTGAACCAGATGTTTCTAATGCTGGAGGCATATCAGAGATGGTCAAAATAGCCTCTTTGGCCGAGTTGTACAATGTTTCCTTTAACCCGCACAATCCCAACGGCCCGTTGCAATCTCAGGCCAGTTTGCACTTGGCAGCACATTGTCAGGCCTTTTCGCTATTGGAGCACCGTCATGAACATCACGGGTATATGAGCAAGTTTTGTAGTCACTACCCTAAAGTGGACAGGGATGGATACGCAAACCTTCCCGAAGGCTCTGGCCTGGGGGTAACTATAGATGAAGAATTTATTCAACGGAACCCGCCAGGTTCCTGGATCCCCGAATCGTTTCGGGCGGACGGCAGTATTGCGGATTGGTAGTTTTTTTCAATAATGAAGTAACAAAAAATAAAATGGATCATGCATATTGACCTTACAAAAAAAATAGCCCTGGTAACAGGGGGTGGATCAGGTATAGGAAAAGGATGTGCCCTGGCTTTGGCAGAAGCCGGTACCCTTGTTATCGTTAATGACATAAATCCAGAAGCTGGACATGATGCGGTTATAGAGCTTAAAAAACAAAACCTGTCAGCTGAATTTATTGAAGCAGATGTGGCCGATGATAAATCAGTCCAAATTTTAGCAAGTACCGTTCGGTCCAGGTATGGTAAATTGGATGTTCTGGTCAATAACGCTGGATTCAATCTATTTAAAAACCTTCGGGAAACCGAGCCCACCGAGTGGGACCGCATCATGAATGTTGATTTGAGGGGGCTTTACCTGATTACCCGTGCCATGTTGCCTCTTTTGGACACTGCCGGAGAAAGCTCGATCATAAATATAGCCAGTGTCCATGCCAAACTGACCATTTCCAACATTGCTGCCTATGCAGCTGCCAAAGGCGGGGTTGTTGCCCTCACGCGGAGTTTGTGCCAAGAGTTGGGCCCCAAAGGCATACGTGTCAACTCGGTAAGCCCAGGTTTTGTGCATACCCCTTTGCTAGAGCGGTGGCTGGCTTCAGAGCCCGATGCAGCCGCTACTTTAAAAAAAATCAATGGTTACCACCCCATTGGCCGAATTGGAACTGTTGCTGACATAGGTCATCTAGTCAGGTTCCTGGCATCAAATAAATCATCGTTCATCACTGGCACGGACATCACGATAGATGGTGGGTTGACCAGTAGGCTAATGCATTAAAACCACTAAAGATGAAGATCACTAAAATTGAAACCCTCATCTGCAATGCCCGAATGCGAAACTGGGTTTTTGTAAAAGTACTGACTGACCAACCAGGCTTGTGGGGCTGGGGCGAAGCTACTTTGGAGTGGCATACCCGTTCGGTTGTAGGGGCAATTCAGGATTTGGAAACCTTGTTGGTAGGAGAAGACCCTACACGGATCGAGCATCTTTGGCAGATGATGTACCGTCAACACTTTTGGCATGGAAACGGTATTGTGAGGGGGACCGCAATCAGTGGGATTGACATTGCCTTGTGGGATATCCTGGGAAAAAAATACGATACACCTTGCCATAAATTATGGGGAGGGGCCGTACGGGACCAAATTCGTTTATATTGTCATTTGGGTGGTGGGAAAATGGAAGATTTTTATGGTGCCAAGCCAGGAGATGCCAATCGTTTTGCAGAATTGGCACAATCAACGGTAGAGCAAGGATATACCGCTTTCAAGTCAATGGCAGTACCCGAAACCGCATCCATTGAAGGGCTCAGGCCTATTCACTATGCGGAAGCCTGTGTGGCGGCTATGCGCGAGCAGGTTGGGCCACAAATTGACATTATGGTCGATTGTCACGCAAGGCCCTCTCCCAGAATGGGTATCCTGTTTGCCAAAGCACTTGAACCTTATGGTTTATATTTTCTTGAGGAACCATGCTGGCCGGAAAATTTAGAAGATATAGCAGCCGTTCAACGTGCGGTCAGTACACCGATTGCCACAGGTGAGCGGTTGGTGACAATCCACCCTTTTCGTGAGTTGTTTGAAAAAAGGGCTGTCAGTATCATCCAACCTGACATTACCCATTGTGGGGGGTTGACAGAAATACGGCGCATAGCGGCTATGGCAGAAGCCTATCGCATCGCAATTGCACCTCACAACCCACAAGGCCCTGTGAGTACGGCAGCATCACTTGAATTTGGGTTTTCATGTCCTGGCTATTTGATTTGTGAAGCCGTTCATCAAGATGTGCCATGGCGCGATGAAGTGGTAAACTGGGGGTTCAGCATACAGAAAGAAGGACAATTGGTCCGTCTTAGTGACCGGCCGGGCTTAGGTGTGGAAATAAACGAGGATGCCATAGCCAAACACCCTTTCGAACAAGAGGTGCTACAGCGTTCGTTTAATAAAGATGGCAGTGTAACTGATTGGTAAATCACAGGCATTGCATAAAAATCGCCTGTTTTCTTAGTAACACTAAATAAAAACCAAATGAATGCAGAACTTATCATAGATTGTCAAAATCAATTAGGTGAAGGGCCCGTATGGGACTATGAACAACAACAATTGTACTGGGTGGATTTTGATGCTTGCACGGTTTTTGTTTTTGATCCGGTTACTGAAAAACTTTCTACCATCCGAACAAAAAACCGCGTGATGGTGGTCATCCCCACCAATACGAGACATCTTCTTCTGGCACAGGAACGTTCGGTACAGATATACGATCCGGAAAATGAAAAAATAATCAATTCCAGGGAATTGGATGTTGGTTGGCCCGATAACCGATGTAATGACGGCAAATGTGATGCCCAAGGTAACCTTTGGATAGGTACCATGAACAACCAGGCAAAGCCAGGGGCGGGAAGTTTGTACAGACTTGGGGCTGGTCTAACAGAACACCGCATGTTGAAAAACCTTACTGTCCCAAACGGCCTTGCCTGGTCAAACGATGGCCGACGATTTTATCATATTGATTCCCATGATCGCTGTGTGCAATGTTTCAATACAAACCCCACAACGGATGGACTTGATGTTCCAATCTTTTCTTTTGATACATCCGGGCTTCCTGGCTTGCCTGACGGAATGACGATTGATGCTGAGGGCAAATTGTGGATTGCCCAATGGGGCGGTGCATGTGTAGGGCGTTGGGACCCCGGTACAGGCCAGTTGTTGCATAAGATTTCCGTACCTGCCGCACTGACAACCTCTTGTACGTTTGGAGGGGAAAATTACGATACGCTCTACATTACCTCTTCCCGCAAGTATGCCAGGGCGGAGGAACTAGCAATGTTTCCCCTGTCTGGGGGCTTGTTTGCAGTAAAACCAGGTGTCAATGGCGGGAAGGCAAATTTTTTCAAGGAATGATCAGTACAGAAATATGTTTGTCATAGAAAAAAAACAAATGGGAAATACGGTTGCCTACCGTGTCGTAAACTTGGCCACCAAAGAATGGATTGAGGTATTGCCCGCTTGGGGAGGACGGATAAACCAGGTTGCCCTACAAAAAAACCACAAGATACATACCCTATTAGAGTGCTGTATTTCCGAAAGGGAATATTGTGAAGAAGGGATTCCCTGGTACCGTGGAGCTCATTTATTTCCTTATCCGGACCGGGTAAACAAGGGGCATTATGTTTTTGGTGATACCGCTTATCAACTTCCAAAAAACAAAAATGCTCTTCCACACGCTTTGCATGGGTTTGTGGATGACAAAGAATTCAACGTGGTACAAAAAGAAAGCCACGGGGCATACGGGAAAATAATCTGCAAGTATGTTTATGAAGGGGCCCTAACCGGTTACCCATTTTCTTTTGAGTTGTTAATAGAACATAGCCTAAGCCCGGAAGGCTATAGTTGTGTGACAAAAGTTGTTAATACAGGGAAAGGCACAATGCCCCTCGGCGATGGCTGGCATCCATATATCCGCACCGGCTGCCCGGCTGTTGACCTAAAGTTACAGATAACTTCCGATACATACTATACGCTGGACGAATCGCTCATCCCTAGGGGAAATACTGCCTACAATCCAGGTTTTTTAAAGTTAATGAGGATTGGACAACCAGGCTTCCATGTTTGTTTTGGACATGGAGGACAGGACCAACGGCTACGGTCTTGCATAAGGGATGAGCAGGCAAATCTGGACGTTGTGGTATGGCAGCAAGGGGGTCCTGGAGGATACCGGTTCACTCAATTTTATATTCCTCCATCCGGTCGTTCCTTGGCCGTTGAGCCACTTACTTGCATCCCAGATTCATTTAATAACGGCATTGGTTTGCTGCATTTAGGGCCAGGTAAAACCCAAACCTTCTATTGGGGGATTCAATTGAAACAGAGATGAAACAAAGTTTCCACCAGAAAGAATGAAAAACTAAGCTACTGCACTGCTATCATCCATAACTAATTTGCATCCTACCGAAACCAAGCAGGTAATAATTCAGGGAGGAATGTTCGGCGAACACAAAATAAAAAGAGTACGTCAGGTGATTGATTATCCCTACCAATTTTACACCGTTGACAATAAGTCTTTTAAACTTACCTTAGGCCCTGGGGCTGTTGGGCAAGTGGAGATCGACATCGAGCGATTTGCCAACTCCCCGTCATACAAATTCCTCTGGGATTAATAATTGTCTGTCAAAAAGAATTTAAGGAGTCACTAAAAGTTTTTTCAGCTTTTTAATAGCTCTAACTCCCACGTTTTTTACAGACTGGTAATTTATATTAAGCAGGGACGCAATTTCCTGATTAGGTAATCTTGTAAAATATTTCAAATGGAGTATTTCCCGTTCTCTTTTTGAAAGATTTTTGATTTTTGAAAGATTTTTGATGGCTTTTTTTATTGACTCTTTGCGTTCTATGTCATGTTCTTTGGCAATAATTTGATCTTCGCGGGAGGTGTAAGGGTCAATTTTGTTTTCCGAAAAGTTCAATTCATAATAATTATTCTTTTTAATTTCTTTGATAATGATGGTACGAAGCGCCTTTATTAGATAGTACTTTACCGAGGCAGTTTCTCCCAGATGTTTCTTTCTTTTCCAGAGGTAGGTAAACAACTCCTGTACAGAATCTGCCACCAATTGCCTGTCGTTATGCACTTTTCTACCATAGGAGAGGAGCAACTTAGAATAAGAATTATATAATGCTGTAAACGCTACGGGGTCACCATATCGGAGCGCTTTCCAATTCAGCTGGTCTTGGTTTCTATATCTCTGCCCTTTCCCCATAAGTGCAATATTGGGATTTTTTGTTAAGGAGTAATCATGATTAGCAGTCATAATTTAGTTTATTTCAATTAAAGAGTAAATAAAAGTGAGCAAAAATGAGTACCCCAGGACCATTTATTGCTATTACATATAAAGGTTAATAATCATTTAAGCTTTTACCGAAAGAAAGCTATTTCTATGGATTACAGTAGTTATACAATTGAAGATTTTATTCAGGACGAAAGTTTTGTTAAATGGGCACTTAATCCCAACAATGACAATTTATCCAAATGGGAAAAGATAAGGGCATTATATCCGGAGAAAGAAGATGATATTAATATAGCTGTTGATATTGTAATCTCCCTAATGAATGATGTGAATGAACATGAGATCAACGAAGACTTCAAGAAAATTTGGATGAATCTCTCGCCTGTGGTGCGAGGGGAGGCCCCTTACCAAAAGAAATCTGTAGAGCACGAGTCACAACATAAATTAGGATTTTGGTTTAAAGTAGCTGCCAGCATCGTTTTGGTGGCAGGCTTTTCGTTTTGGTATCTCCAGTCAATAGAAGATGCGCCGATTGTATCTGGGAAAATAGAGGTAATAGAGAAGTCAAACCCAAAAGGAAGAAGATCAACAATTACCTTGAAAGACGGCTCTAAGGTAGTTCTGAACTCCGAGAGTAAACTTAGCTACTCTTCTAACTATGGAGATAGTACCAGGGAAATTACACTTGAGGGGGAAGCTTTTTTTGAAGTAACAAAAAATGCTGAAATCCCCTTTGTTGTTGTAGGTGGTAGTGTAACAATCATTACCCTGGGTACTTCTTTTAATGTTAGCAATTTCCCGGAGGACGAAGATGTGACTGTTTCCCTGGTGACAGGAAAGGTTAAAGTGATGGAGAACAACCCTGCTGAAAAGTCAGGGAATAAATCCTATATCCTGGAACCCAACGATCAGATAAAGTTTTTGAAAGGCGCCAAAACTTTTGAAAGAATGCAGTACGATGGCGACGGGGAATACCTATGGAAGGAAGGTATTATTTCATTCAGTCAGGCAAACCTTCCGGACATCGTTCGAGAACTCGAAAGATGGTATGGGGTAAATATTGATATTGGAAACGGTTCTAATTCTATGGTGAGATATGATGGGATATTCAATAATCAAAGCTTGGAAAATGTGTTGAAGGCAATGAGTTTCTCACTCAATTTTGGTTTTACTATTGAAGATAAGGATATAAAAATAGTGTTTAACTAAAAGGAAAAGATTATGACATAAACAAAACTATAAAATAAAACGACGCTTCTGCGGGAGGCGCCGTTTTTAAGTTCGTCTCTGGTAATTCAAATTTATTCCCATGTCTCTAACTACCAAAGACTGGTTTTAATAAATATTTAATTAATAAAACTATACAAAGTAATGAAAAATAAATTGTTACAACTAATCAAAATGACTATTAAAGTGTCGTATTATGGCTTTTTCCTTCAGGTTATTTTTCTGAATGTCCTTTTGGCAAATGGGGTTAGCGGACAAAAAAATATAAGCATCAAGGAAGTGTTCATCGATTTGCAATTAAAAGATGTGCCAGTTGTTCACGCATTCAACTCTATCGAATCAAAGACGGACTATAAATTCAACTACAACCATCCGGAATTGGACTTAGTAGCTCCAGTAAATTTCGATAGCAACGAAATCTCAGTGTTTGATGCACTGATGGATATTTCTAAACAAACCGGCCTGGAATTCAGACAAGTAAATAATTCTATAAACGTGGATAAGAAGCAAGGACTGTTTTCAAAAGGAGTGGAAATATTGTTGGTTGAACTGGAAATATCAGGTAAAGTTACTGATGAAGACGGTGAAGGCCTGCCTGGTGTAAATGTAATTGTAAAGAGTACTACACAGGGAACGGTAACAGATATTGAAGGAAACTATATACTTGAGGTACCCGATGATGATGCGATTTTAATATATAGTTTTGTCGGGTATGTGAATCAGGAAATTGAGGTCCAAAACCGGAGTACTATTGATGTTGTACTGTCAATTGACAATAAACAGCTTGAAGACCTAGTGATAATTGGATATGGGTCGGTAAATAAAAGAGACCTGACCGGGTCTGTATCCTCCGTTTCTGAAGAGGAGATCAAATCAATGCCAATTACGCGCCTTGACCAGATCATACAAGGACGTGCAGCAGGGGTCCAGGTTACACAAACAGACGCCTCGCCAGGAGGGAACGTCCGAATAAGGATCAGGGGAGGAAGTTCCCTACAAGCTGGTAATGATCCCCTGTACGTTATTGACGGTCTTGCAGGCACTACCGACCTTAGTTCAATAGATCCAAATGATATTGAGTCCATAG
>QIMC01000250.1 GCA_003232185.1 Flammeovirgaceae bacterium
AAATATCAAAAGAGCAACGAGCAGGAGAGTTTGATGTTTGGGCTACCGATTTGGTAAATCCTAATTTTGCAGAATATGCAAATGGTTGTGGAGCTTTAGGGATTCAGGTAACTGAAAAGTCTGGGCTAGAAAGTGCATTAAAGAGAATTTTCGAACATAATGGCCCTGCCTTATTAGAGGTTAAAACAGATGTAGGGTTAATTTAATTGAAATACCGATAGATTCAGAACCAACGCATTAAAAGAAGAAAATTAATTTTTAACTATAAACTAAATTTAAAATGGAAAATCAAATCGAAAAGAACTTAGTACACATTCACGAATTACTAGCAAAAGGTGAATTTATTGAAGCAATGGAAACGTATTTACACGATGATGTAGAGCTACGAGAGGCTAATGGCGATGCAAAAGTAGGCAAAGAATATTGCATAAAATTTGAAGATGACTTCATCAAGAATGACTTGAAAGAGTTTGTTGGTTATAAAGTCGGGAATTATGCAGTACAGGGTAATTACTCTTTTTATGATGCGGTAATGACATTAAAACTAAACGATGGAACCACAATGGTTTCAGAACAAGTTATAGCAACCGAATGGAAAGATGGCAAAATCTATAGAGAAAGATATTTTCACGCTTAGTCTAACCTAAAAACAACCCTTATGGAATGGTATCTACCCATGACAATAATACCTGGAATTGGTTTGCTTATCCTGTCCACCTCTAATATTATGCTTGCGCTTAATTCGGAGATCAATGAGCTGGAGATGGAATCAACTCAAAATATTGAGATTATACGATTAAAACTTGCTCAACTAAAAAGATTGAGTGTTTCTATCGTCTTTCTCTACATAGGTGTTTTGTTATTTTTATTGGCAGGCGTTTTAAAATCCTTTGATGACCAACTTATTGGATTATTCAAAGGGCTGCTGTTAGCAGGTGTGGTGTCAGTAATTATCTCCATAGTCTTTTTATTGATTCATTCTATAAGGGCTGTTTATATTAGGCAAAAACATTTAAAATTATAACTGCTTGGTTATGGGTAAAATAAGACATGGAGTCACGTTATTCTTACTTGTCTTGTGCCAATTAAGTTATGGTCAAAATGCCGACAATCATGAAGGCTCTGAGCATTCAAAGCAAACAGGGATTTATGAAATAATTATATCTGGGATTTATGCCTTTGATTTAGAAACTGATAATGGGGCGTATGGATCAGAGCTACATTTCACCTACTGGTTTAATCATGTCTGGGGTGCGGGGCTGGCTTATACCACCCTATTTGAAGAAGATAATAATAACGTACACAGCATAGTAATGCTCGCATCTTACAACCCCACATCATGGTTGACCATAAACTCGGGACCAAGCTTTACCTTGCCTAATGAGCATGAAGATCTATTGGTTAGCGGGTTTTTTGAAGCAGAATTTAACTATAGATTAAACACCTGGTTTCATTTTGGCCCCTTAATAGGAGTCCTAATAGGAAAGAAAAAGGAGCTCAATGTTGGGTTTCAAGTAGGATTTGAATTTTAAAATATAATAATGAACGAAATTAAATTATATGGTGCCGATTGGTGTCCTGATTGCCGTCGGGCAAAAAGTTTCCTAAAAGACAATAACATCAACTACGATTTTATCGATGTGGACATTGACAAAGAAGCGACTTCACTGGTAGAAGAAATTAATAATGGAAAACGAATTATTCCAACATTAATTATCAATGAAAAATCATATACTAATCCAGATAATATAGTACTGTCATCTGCTTTAGGAATTAATGAAACTGGCAGAGTACAATTATTCGGAGCAGATTGGTGTCCGGATTGTAGAAGAGCTAAGAACTTTTTACGTGACAATGCCATCAATTTTGAGTTTATTGATGTAGATGCCAATGATTGGGCTACCCAAAAAGTGGAAGAAATAAACAATGGGAAGCGAATAATTCCTACAATTTTAATTGATGGAAAACCGTTTGCCAATCCTGATAATGCTGAATTAACAGAATTGTTATCAATCAACATTGAAAAAGAACATAAAATTTTTGACACCATTATTATTGGTGGTGGTGCTGCTGGTTTAACTACGTCAATTTATGCACAGCGAGACCGTTTTGATACGCTGATTTTAGAGAAAAAGAACATTGGAGGCAATGCTTTTTTAACAGAAAAAATAGAAAATTACCCAGGTTTCACTTCTATTTCTGGCCCAAAACTTATGGACAAAATGGAAGATCAAGCCAAAACATATGGGGCAGTTATTAAAACAGGAGAAGAAGTTGTTGATATAACAAAAGAAGGAGAGCTGTTTACGGTAATTACAAAAAGCACCTCTTTTATTGGGAAAACGATTGTGTTATCGACTGGATCAACGTACAGGCAACTTGGTATTCCTAATGAAACAGCATTAATAGGTTCGGGCATTCATTTTTGTGCCACCTGTGATGGCGCTTTTTACAGAGATAAAGATATTATTGTTATTGGCGGTGGCAATTCGGCTTTAGAAGAAGGGATTTTTCTGGCAGGATTCTGTAAAAGCGTAAAGATTATAAATCGAAAAAAAGAATTTACAGCATCGGAAACTTATATAGAGAAACTATCAACTATAGATAATATATCTACCTATATGAACAAAACTTCTATTGAATTTATATCAGGTGAAAATGAGTTGTTCAATGGCTTAAAAGTTAGAGATAATGAAACGAATGAGGAATCTATTATTACTGCTGATGGGGTTTTTATTTTTATAGGATTAATCCCAAACACACAGTCTTTTAAAAATGTAGTGGAACTGGATGAAAGAGGATTTATCCAAACTACGTCTTTGGCAGAGACTTCTGTAGAAGGAATATTTGCAGCAGGAGATTGTAGAGAGGGCGCCATTGCTCAAGTGGCAGCGGCAACCGGAGAAGGTGTTTTAGCAAGTTACGGAATTAGAAACTACCTTAAATAAGAGAGTTTAATTTACACTCTCAAACCTGCTCTACTTTCTGCATTTTTTGCTTCCCGAACAAGAGCACTAACATCAGTTCCACTACTAATCTATCACTGTGGTCGTAGGTTAAGCAACGCGGTCCTACGACAGATGCTGCATTAATTAAGAAAGTCGGTCGTAGCGAATGCTACAACCAGTGCATATTACTGGTCGTAGGTTAAGCAACGCGGTCCTACGACAGATGCTGTTAATTAAGAAAGTCGGTCGTAGCAAATGCTACAACTAGTGTGATGAGGCTAAAGTCGGTCGTAGCGGATGCTACAACCAGTGTGAAGAACTAAGAATTTATAACTCGCGAAGCGACAGGTTTCTCCACCTTACTTTAATCCCTCCACCACTATGGATCTGTAAGGCGATTTGCCCTTCGGACTCGCCGATCAGAGCATCGTCAAGCTCAATCATTTTTTGCCCGTTCAACCAGGTGGTAACCTTGCTGCCAATGACCTGGATGCGCATGGTATTCCATTCTCCCATTCTCAGGACCTTATCTTTTTCCGGATCAGGCGTGATTAACCATCCACGTCCATAAGATTCATAAATTCCGCCGGTATTGTGACCATGAGGAGCAACCTCAGCTTGCCACCCTGCAATTGTAGTCCCATCCAGGCTTGAGTGAAAAAAGACCCCGCTGTTGCCATCGGCTTCTTGTTTGAATTCCAGCCTAAGGTCGAAATCCTTATAGGAGTTATCTGCAGCCAGGTAGCCATATTCTCCGTCAGGTCCGCTTTCACAAATCAGGTTGCCATCTTCGACATACCATTTTTCAGTTCCATGTATGGTCCAACCGGTAAGGTCCTTTCCATTGAATAAGCTGGCACCACTTTGGATTTTCCTGATCTTAATGTTTCTAAAATTTACTTTATGGTCATGATCTTGAAGACCTATATGACCCCGGGAGGCCTGTCCGTAATCGGAGTATTCATTGAATTTGCTGTTGGCCACCAGTGTACTCCAGTCTTCTGAATTAATTTGGTATTCAATGGTTTTATTTCCATTTAACCAGTGCTCAACATGTCCATTTTGGACTATTATTCGGGCAGTGTTCCATTCGCCCACAGGGTTGGTATAGTCTTCAGGAGCCGACTGCAGGTCGTAATTATCTCCCGTAAGATGCGTTTTCAAGTCAAAATCATCATCTGCATTTTTCAGAGCTGTTTGGTTGTCCAGTATCTGGAATTCAGGAGCGGAGTGCCACATTGGTTCTTCTTCTTTTTCTAATCCCAGATATAAAATACCACTATTTGCGGTAATTGACACCAAAAAATCTAATTTTAGTTCGAATTCACTATACATTTTACGGGTTATTATAGTGCCGCCACCGGATCCCTCCTTTAATGACTTCTCCACTATAAGGTTTCCATCTTCTACTTTCCATCCTTGGGCTGGGAAGGACTCTTTGTTGTATCCCCTCCATAGGTCGGTTGTGTTGCCATCAAATAAAAGCTCCCATCCTGCTTCAAGTTCCGCTGCTGATAGCGAATTTGTCAGCTCAATTGGCACTGAAGCAATTGTATCGGTTTGTTTGCTTGAATCGGATTGTGCGCATCCCATCAGGATTCCAAAAGAGATGATAATAAGATTATACTTTTTCATAGGTAGTATGTTTTGTTTTCCTGTTCCTTGTTCTTTGTTGAGATCTCATATCTCAGATCTACTGTTCACGGTGTTCGACATTCGGCGTTCTATCATTCCTCCAGCCGCCCCGGCTCCCGTCGGTATTCTCCAGGGTGACCGGTAAGACCATCTCCCAGATCTTTGCGTGCTTCCACTGCAATACTAATTAATTTCTTTTTTATTTCAGGATACAATTTTTGTACATCATACGACTCACCAGGATCACGACGCAAATTATACAAGGCCAAGGCAACAGTATCCCGACTATATGGACCGGGCCAACCGTCATTTCCAGGCAGTACATCCTGGTATGACCTCGAAATATGTGGGAATACCAGCTTCCAATGCCTGTAACGGATTGCTTCAAGGTTGTTTCTGCCATAATAATAGTATAGTACTTCCCTGGGATTTGCAGTTTGATCTCCTTGTAAGACCGGTAAAATATTGACCCCGTCAATTTTGTTAGCTGGAAGTTCAGCCAGGGTAATTTCTGCTAAAGTAGGCAGCAGATCCAGAGTGCTGGCCAGTTTGTTGGAGATTACTCCAGCGGGAATAGTTCCCGGCCACTGCATCACACAGGGTATACGTTGTCCACCTTCAAAGCTGGTGCCCTTTCCTTCTCTAAGGCCTCCAGTGGATCCTGCGTGATTTCCAAAATTCAACCAGGGACCGTTGTCCGAAATAAAGATTACCAGGGTGTTACCTATCAAATTTAATTCCTCAAGCGTTTCTAAAATCTGACCTACGGACCAGTCAATTTCCATCATGACATCACCATATAATCCCTGGGCGCTTTTGCCTCTAAATTTTTCTGAAACACCAAGCGGTATGTGGACCATGGAATGTGGCAGATAAAGGAAAAATGGATTTGATTGGTTCCTGTGAATAAAATCAATGGCTTTTTCTGTGTAGCGGGTGGTTAACTGGTCCTGTTGGGCCAGAGTAGTAATATGTTCTATGGTTTCATTGCCTTCTATCAATGGCAGGGGAGGGTATTTGAATTTGTGATGGGTTGAATCAGTAACCTGGGTGCCATCAAATTCTACCGGCCACATGTCGTTTGAATAGGGTATGCCGAAGTACTCATCAAAACCATGCTGCAAGGGAAGAAAAGGAAGAAGATGACCCAGGTGCCATTTTCCAAAGATCCCGGTGGCATATCCCACGGTTTTTAACATTTCAGCCATGGTAAGCTCGTCATCAGCAAGCCCATGTTCGGCCCAGGGCATAAGTGCACCGCTGATACCGACCCGGTTAGGATAACAACCGGTTAACAGGCCGGCGCGAGAGGCGCTGCAAACTGCCTGCGCTGAATAAAAATGGGTAAACCGCATGCCGTTACTGGCCATTTTATCCAGGTGAGGGGTGGTGAAACCGGTGGCGCCATAACTGCCTAGATCCCCATATCCCTGATCGTCTGTAAACACGATTACCACATTGGGCTGATCAGCCCGCACATCTTTTTCATATTGACAGGAGCTCAAACAAAATAAAAAGAATAAAGCAGCGACAGTTTGTTTCGACTTCATAATTATCAAAATTTTATAGCTTTATTTCAACTATTCCCCGGTCATCAATGCTTTTGGTAGCAGCTACCGGATACTCTTGGGTTATATTGTTTAATGTTGCCCTGATAACATATTTTCCCTGGTGTGGGACCTTTAAAGCCGTGGAACTTTCAAATATTCTTATTGACCAAACCAACTCTCCTTGGGTGGTAAACGCTTGTATCAACGGTTCCCCGTCTCCCTGGTATAGAATCTGCGGAAGATAGGCACCATTATTTGGGAAAAAATTGTCCTTTTGATTGATGGTAATTGGCCACCCTTCATATTGTGGATCTGTCTCCGGATCAGCATCTCGTGGCCAGTTTTCAATCACAATACGTCTGCTTTTTCGCTCAAATTTCACGATTCCATACCCGGTGGCCCGGTCATATAATTTTGCAGGTTTGCGTCCGGTGAATACTGGGTTTGACACCGCCAATACTGACAGGAGGTTACCGAACCCATCTTTGAAATTGCCTAGATTGGATTGTGTTTCCGGGTTAATGGGTGGATACCATCTCCTGGGGAAGACATTTGATACCGAAGGAACGCATAAAGCATATCCGGCATCTCCGTATTGATCTACTCCATACTGAATAGTGCTTCCCAAATGTTGATCTCCCGCAATATGAAAAGTAAATGATTTACGAATTATTTTGACTGCATCATCCCTGCCGGTTTGAGGCCAACCGTTTGAGTCCATATCAGAAACCTGAATATCATCTGGTGCATACTCGCCTTCATTCATAATTCGGAGTTGAGGCACAACCCGGTCATGCATAGCATCTTTTCTCGGCAAGGTTGCTACATTTGCAAATATGGTTTGTGATAACAGTACTTTCAT
Organism: Flammeovirgaceae bacterium; assembly: GCA_003232185.1. Taxonomy (GTDB): domain Bacteria; phylum Bacteroidota; class Bacteroidia; order Cytophagales; family Cyclobacteriaceae; genus SZUA-3. Next base: position 6,996 of record QIMC01000250.1, read on the forward strand.
CCAGGTATCTTGCTCCCAATGTTCTGTCCATTGATTTAAAAACTCATGTTGGCGCGCTCCCAGCAGTATTGCCTGCGGGTGGTCCGCTTGAGTAGCAGGGTCATAAGAAGGGTTTTGAGCCCACCCATTATCAACATCTGCATCCAATAATAAATTCTGGGGTGCAGACTTAAACTTTCTGTCCTCAATTATGGCAAAGCTCAATCCAGCATACTCCAAATTAGTATAGTATACGCCAATGCCTTGTTTCACCGGAGTAGGATCAAAAGGGTCTGGTAAATGACTGGTTTGGGTTTTCTGAACCATATTTACCCACTCTGGGTACATTTTATAACCACCCGAATCTTGTTGGTCCTGCCCGGTGCCCTCTGAGCTGGTTGCCTTACCTGCTTCACCCCAAATGTTGCCATGATATACATCATGATCGTCGGGAATAGCCACTGATGGAATTCTGGATAATAGATCCTGATAAGTCCAGCCGAACATATACCATTTTCTCAAGTAGTCTAATACAGCCTTTTTCAAGGGGCTCCTTTGGGCACCATATCCGCCTACTCCTTCGTATATCTGATCACCAGAGAAAAATAAGAAATCAGGGTTCTGGAGGGTTACGCTTTTAACCAGATCACTATTGGGAAATCCCAGGTCGTTATTGCCGGTAAATGCGGCTACCACTACAGATTGTTTATCTATGGGTTCTTTAGGGATTATCCCGTCAAAATAATGATCAGCTGGTTGGTCTTTTGAAGTGGCTAATTGATAATGGACTCGATAGGGAATGTCTTTACCGGTTGAGGAAAGTTTATGGCGAAAGGTGGCAGTTCTTGAAACCTGATCAATGGTAGCGTCGGCTATCTGATGCCATTCATTTTGCTCATTCTTTGTTTGTAGGTATACCTCATCTGAATCATTATCGCCCAATGGCGGCATTTGAACAGTTAGTTTTAGTTTTTGATTGCTTACGGTGAATTGGGTAAACAATATCGGCCCAAATGCTCTTTCAGGATAATATCGAACTTTTGATCCGCCAACTTGCCAATCTTTGAACCAGAATCTAAAATTCCCGGTTCTCTGGGTGTTAGCCTCAGTTCCCCAATCTGGATATTCAATATACTTTCTATGATCGTTTACTTCAGGTATAGCAGTTGCGCTACAGACCAGGGCGATCCCTCCTTCCAGCCAATGTGCAGCCACCAGGTCTCGATGATAATTTGCCAGTAATTTGTTATTGTGATCCAGTACTTCAAGTGTGATCCCATACAAGCCATCATTATTCGATTGAGCTGATAGCACCAGAGTCAAATCGTTATCATAGAGGTTAATTACAGGTGCACCTGAATCAACAAACCCAATAAATAGTTTGCCATCGGAGGTGATTCCCACCGGCATGCCTTCCCCTCTTACAGCACTGTCTCGGTAATTGCCAAATTCACCCTTTACTCCTAGCTTAAATCCAACCCAACCATCTGACTTACCGGTTTCCAGGAACCCAATAGTTGCTTTCATTAAAATATCTCCAGACGAGGAGTCAAGTTCGTGGGTTAGTAGAAATAAATTGCGGTCTCCTCCGCTGGTAATACATTCTAGCCGTCCATTATTTAGTTGCCAGTCTTGCATTGGGTTGGCCCAGTATTCAGGTCCTACCCAAATCCTTTTAATATTACCCCAATCGCTTTTAAAAGTTGCTGACCCGGTAGAGGAGCTGCATTTTGAGAGGAAAGCAATTGCAAACATGAAACTGAAGTACCTCAATGATTTTGCCATCTAATTTTTTTTAACCACCTATTCTCAACGGATTAAACGAAGTCATTAACTGGACCACCTTTGAATCGTTTTAAAACCCGGTTTATGCAATATAAAGTAATTAAGACATTCAGTATCAATTACTACCTGGAATATTCTTTGGTGGGATGTATACTAATTGAAGTAGCGTAGCAATTATGTAAAAAATGGCAGCATGAAAATACTAGACATTTTCATTTATGCATAAACAGTGCTCTGATCGACACTATTTTATCGATAAACAGCATTTTAAGCAAAAATCGGTAATTAGCACTTGTTATTCCGTTGTTGGGCTAATAATTTTTTCCGATGGAGCAAACAACGCTAACTTTGATCCTCTAAAAATGCATTTATGTATCTTGGAATAGACATAGGAGGAACCACTACTAAAATGGGTCTGGTAGACGCGTCAGGTGCCTTCCTATCTGAAAACCATTTTAGTACTGCGCCATACTCTGATGCCAATCAGTTTCTGTCCGCTCTGGAGAGAGAGATCACCAACATGGTGTCACTGGTTGATCATAAGCTAAAAGGGATCGGTGTGGGAGCTCCAAGCGCCAACTATCACACAGGAATTATAGAAAATGCTGTCAATTTAGGCTGGAGTGAGCAACTAGACATTAAGGGTCACTTAGAAGGCTTTATGGATTGCTCCGTTTCTGTTACAAACGATTGTAATCTGCCGGCAATCGGCGAGATGACCTATGGAGCGGCTCGATCCATGCGGGATTTTGTCATTATTAGTTTGGGAACGGGATTGGGTAGTGGAATTGTATCCAATGGTCGTTTAGTTGGAGGGCATCATGGAATGGCTGGGGAACTTGGTCACGTGAATGTAAAACCCAATGGTCGAAGGTGCGGTTGTGGACGTCAGGGCTGTCTTGAAACTTATGTTTCCGCAACAGGGCTGAAAAGGACGCTTTTTAAATTACTGGCAGATTACAATGGTGGTCATAGTGAATTGAAAGGTTGTACTTTTGACGAGCTTACAGCAGAAAAAATAACAGAAGCTGCTCTTAGGGGAGACCATTTGGCCAAAGAAACATTCGAATATACGGCCCAGATTCTGGGTTCGAAATTGGCCGATTTGTTATTAATTACCGACCCTGAAGCAATATTTTTGGTTGGAGGAATGGCCCGGGCGGGCGAGCTTCTATTCAAACCCACCAGAGCAGCCATGAATTCTTCAAAGCTAAATACCTATAATAGTGTAGTTGAAATACTGCCCTCAAGTTTACCACCTGAAAGATTATCAATATTGGGTGCTTGCGGTTTAATCATGAATGCTGATGAACCAAGCAAGGCCTATAATAAAAATACTTACTAGAGCAAAAAATAGAAATTATGGAAAAGGTTATCGAGGCAAAGAATACCCCGGTCCGAAGCATCAAACATCAGGAGTGCGGCAGAGATGAATCCACCCGTTTTGAAAATATACATACGGAAGTATTTGATACATCAGTTGAGGCATCATTAGCGATTGCCGCAGAGATTGCAGAATTGATCAGGGAAAAGGAAGCAAATGGGGAAAAATGCATACTTGGGTTAGCTACCGGCTCTTCTCCTTTAGGGGTATATAAGGAATTGATTAGGCTTCATAAAGAAGAAGGTTTAAGTTTCAAAAATGTTGTCACCTTTAATCTGGATGAGTACTATCCCATTGATCCAAAGGAGCTGCAAAGTTATGTGCGGTTTATGGATGAAAATCTGTTCAATCATATTGATATCGAAAAAGAAAATATAAATATCCCCGACGGTACCCTGGATCAGAACCTGGTCGGAAAGTTTTGTGCAGACTACGAAAAAAAGATTGACTCTTACGGAGGTTTGGATATGCAAATCCTTGGTATCGGGAGAACCGGTCATATCGGCTTTAACGAACCTGGGTCACATTTCAATTCGGTCACCCGATTGGTCACCCTGGATTATCTTACCAAAACAGATGCAGCCAGTGATTTTTTTGGAATGGAGAATGTTCCGAGAAGAGCCATTACCATGGGAGTTGGCACCATTTCCAAGGCCCAAAGGATCATTCTAATGGCATGGGGCGAGGGTAAGTCATCAATAATTCAAGAAACGGTTAAAGGAGAAGTCAGTGATGCCGTACCTGCTACTTATCTTCAGAATCATCCCAAAACCACTATTGTTTTGGATACTGCATCAGCAGCTGAATTGGTTAGGATAAAAACACCGTGGCTGGTAGGCGCTTGTACCTGGGATGATTATTTGACCAAAAAAGCGGTTATTTGGCTAAGTCAAAAATTACAAAAGCCCATTCTTAAACTTACCGATCGAGACTACATGGACAACGGCATGAGCGACTTAATAGCTGAACATGGCCCGGCTTATAATATCAATATTCGCATGTTCAACGTCTTGCAGCATACCATCACCGGATGGCCAGGTGGTAAACCAGGTGCTGATGATACCAATAGACCGGAACGAGCGGAACCAGCTCATAAAAGGGCTATTATATTTAGCCCTCATCCAGATGACGACGTAATTTCAATGGGAGGTACCTTCATTAGGTTGGTAGATCAAGGGCACGATGTTCATATTGCCTATCAAACCTCTGGAAATATTGCAGTTTTCGATGAGGACGTAGTTCGGTTCGCAGACTTTTTCAAAGACTTCAATGCTGTTTATAGTGCGGGAAATCGTGAAAGTAAGCGATTTTATGAAGAGGTTGTCAGTAATGTGAATAACAAACAACCAGGTGAAATTGATACACCGGTGGTTCAAAAAATTAAAGGCCTTATACGCAGAGGGGAAGCAAAGGCTGCTTGCAGATACGTGGGTATAACCGATGAGAAAGTGCATTTTATGGATTTACCCTTTTATGAAACCGGCTTGGTACAAAAACAACCCATAGGGGAGGAAGATATCCAAATTGTTATGGGACTTCTTCAGCAAATTAAGCCGCACCAAATATATGCCGCAGGTGACCTATCAGATCCCCATGGTACCCATAGAGTATGCTTAGATGCCATTTTCCAGGCGGTACACCGATTGAAAGGCGAAAGCTGGATTGAGGATTGTTATGTATGGCTGTATCGTGGCGCTTGGCAAGAATGGGGGATTGAGGAAATTGAAATGGCCGTTCCCCTGAGTCCTGGTGAACTTATGCGCAAGCGAAAAGCTATTTTCAAGCATCAATCTCAGAAAGACTCTGCATTGTTTCCAGGAACTGACGTAAGGGAATTCTGGCAACGTGCGGAAGACCGAAACCGTCATACCGCTGAAATCTATGATAAGTTGGGATTTTCAGAGTACGAAGCAATAGAGGCATTTAAGAGGTGGCA
>QIMC01000165.1 GCA_003232185.1 Flammeovirgaceae bacterium
ATGGGTCTTACCCTGGCAGGCGAATAATTCGCCTCTGTCGGTGTTGACTTTTCAAAGTTATCCACTTATTCACAAATTATGAGTCTCCCCCTAAAACCCCCCTCATTTTATAGTAATATTAGAATATTAATATTGGGTAAATCTAAAGGGCAGGCGAGGCAAATAAATCTAAGCACCAAGCATCAAGGGCCAAAGTATCAAATTGGGTGTCCTGCTGGGATTATGTATTGAGTTCTGGAATCAATTAGTAAGACCAATACCGATGGCACCCGCCGCATGATCGGGGCCACCAAGGGATTGAAAGTGGCCTCTGGTGATGTGGTGGACATGGAAGTATGGGCTAAAAACAATACCTCTTGTGGAGTCAGCGAGACCGCAACAATAACAAAATTGTATCTTTATGATGATGACAACCTATCAATTTACCGCACAAATCGAAAAAGACAAATCCTCTGGCCTTTATGTGGGTTCAGTACCCAGTCTACCAGGAGCCCATACCCAGGGTGCTACCCTGGATGAATTACAGGAAAACCTAAAAGAAGTGATTGAGTTATGTTTAGAGGAACTCAGCCAGGAGGAACTGGATAACTTATCTGAAGTTATTGGCTTCCAGCAAATCTGCATATCAATATGAGTAAATTGCCCTTGGTAGATGCCAAGACTTTTGAAAAACTGTATTAAGACAAGGGTTTATTATCAAGAGACGCAAAGGCAGCCATGTATTTTACCGTCACTCCGACGGACGTTATACCCCACACTACCTCATCATAAGGTCCGGGAGATTGGCCGCTCTCACCCTTTTATTTTTTTCAATGAAAATTACGCTAAACCACAAGTAGGCTTTGACGCCATTACCAGTGAATGGGGTAGGGAACCCACTGCTCCAAGCTCTATGCCCGTATTGAGTTTGAGTGTGGGTTTGCTCCGTCGGCCGAAGTCACGAAGGCTGGAGTATTGAGTGTGGGAGGGAGTAATCCGAAACATCAAAACAGCCCTTGGAAAAATGGAAAGCACAATTTCTAACTCCTAACCCCTTAACTCCTTCATCCCTCGTCCTTTGCCCCTCGTCCTTCGTCCCTCGTCCTTAACTCCTTCGTCCCTAACTCCTAACTCCCTCGTCCTTTGCCCCTCGTCCCTCGTCCCTAAAGAAGCTGGTCAATGATATGATCAACGGTCACTTCTTCTGCCTCTGCCTTAAAATTTCTTACCACACGATGACGGAATATGGGTTTGGCGGTTGCCTGGATGTCTTCAATGTCTGGAGAGTATTTCCCGTTTAAAAGCGCGTTGCACTTGGCCGCTAAAACCAGATATTGAGATGCCCTGGGCCCAGCACCCCATTCTAAGTATTTATTGGTTATATCTGTTGCTCTCTCAGTCTGTGGTCGTGTTCGGTGGGCGAGATTTACTGCATATTCCACTACATTGTCGGCCACCGGTACTTTACGAACCAAGTTCTGGTAGAATTTTATTTCTTCACCAGATAATACTTGCTGGGCTTGTTGGGTTTTATTTCCGGTGGTACTTTTTACGATCTCCACCTCCGATTGATAGCTTGGATATTCCAGTAGTATGTTAAACATAAACCTGTCCAGCTGTGCTTCAGGAAGGGGATAGGTTCCTTCCTGCTCAATAGGGTTTTGAGTAGCGAGTACGAAAAACGGTTTTTCAAGTTCGTAACTATGACCTGCAATAGTGACGCTGTACTCCTGCATCGACTCCAGCAATGCCGCCTGTGTTTTAGGTGGTGTTCGATTGATCTCGTCAGCCAGAATAATATTAGCAAATATGGGACCCTTGATAAATTGAAAGTCGCGTTCTTTATTTAATGTTTCAGCTCCCAGTATGTCGGAAGGCATTAGGTCAGGAGTAAACTGTATTCTGTTGAATTTTAAGTTTAAAGCGGAGGCTACAGTTTGTATTAGTAAGGTCTTGGCCAATCCTGGTACCCCGACCAACAAACTATGGCCCTGGCAAAATATTGAGGTCAAGACTAGTTTAACCACTTCATCCTGCCCGATTATCACCCTGGATATTTCAGTTTTTAATTTGGTATAAGCATCGAACAGACCACTAGCGGCATCTACTTCGGTTTTAAAAGGCTCCATTTTGTGAATTTTATTTACTGAAGAATCTTACAATTACTGAAGTCATCATCGATTTGAATAAATACATCATCGCGTGCCTCATCAAACCAGGAATTCAATATCCTATTTCTTTTCTCAGCCAGGGCAGCATTTGCTATTTTTTGATAGTCTTCCAATATGTTGGCCTGATGTGGTTTTATCCGGTCTTTGTAATAGATAATTCTCATAGCCTTTTTACCATCCTGCATTTGGTAATCCAGTGGATGTGTAATGGTGCCGGTTTTCATAGTATCCAAAGTAAGAAATGTTTCAAAGTCCAATTGGTCAGCGGAAACAAAAGTGGATCCGGTGTCCCCTACCAGAAATCCTCCATTACTGGCCGAAAGCTTCTCGTCGGAATATTCTTTAGCCATCTTTTCAAATGAGATACTATCTTCAACGATCATAGTTCTTAAGCTATCTAAATAATGAGCGGATTTTGCAAGGTCATCAGCGGATGGCTCGAGTTGCAGTAGTATGTGCCGACTGTCATATTCATTGCCTCTTCTGCCTAGAAGTTGGATCAGATGAAAACCAAACTCAGATTCTACCGGCCCAGATATCTCTTCCGGTGCTAGCTTTAGTGCAGCGGCCTCATATGGAGGTACCAAATTCCCTCGTTTCATATACCCCAAATTCCCTCCTTTCGGACCAGACGGTCCGTTGGAATATTGTCGAGCCAAGTCTTCAAAAGATTCACCTTCCTCAACTCTTTTTTTATACTCCAGAAGTTTTTTCCTGGCTTCATCTTTTTGCTCTTTACCAATGGAAGGAATCTTTACGATCTGTCCAATTGAAACTTCTGCTGAAAAGTATGGAAGACTGTCGATGGGGATCCTGTTATAAAATGTCCGAACCTCTGCAGGTGATATACTTAGGTCTGAAGTGATGGTATTTTGCATTCGTTGAACAATCAATTGCTCCTCTACACTCTCCCGAATTTCAGAACGAATCTCCAATAAGGTCTTACCATAGTAACTCTCCAAGGCATTCTCGTCGCCTCCCACCTGAGAAATGATCATCTGCATTCGTTGATCAAGGTTTTGGTCAATTTCTACCTCCATTACAATCACAGAATCGATCTCTGCTTTAGCAATCAGTAATTTGTTTACTACCAGGCTCTCGAATATTCCGCATTTGGAATCGCCACTTTCGACCTGACCGCTTGACAAGAATTGAATATATGCTTCCTCCAATTCCGATTTCAATATAATTTTATCGTCTACTTTCGCGATGATTTTGTCCACAATCACCCCCTTATCTTGAGCTTGTACCGGAACTACCGCACTTCCCAGTAATAAAAGTACCAGCAACCTAATTACTTCTGTATATTTCAAAATCATTATTTTTTTGTGCTTCCGAATAGATATCTGTTTCAAGTCGATTAGCAAGCGTTATTTTTCTTTTATTAACAATAATTTCTTTGATATTGTCCCTAACAAATTCTAATGGAGATGTTTGATCAGCAATTTTGTATTCTTTAATATAAAGAAAATACCCAAAATTTTGATCGGTTGTTTCCACGTATTTATTAGATTTTAAATACTGTTCCTGGTTGGGAATGCTTGCAAGTGGAGTACTCTGTATTATCTCACTGAAATTCAGCCAAACTGAATCTTCCAAAGTATAATAGGTGGCAAACTGGAAACAGTAAGATGCTAATTCCTCACTGTCCTTGGGAGACTTTGATCGGATTAACTTACCTACTTTATTGATTTTTGGAGCTTCTCTGGGTAGTTTAATAAATATGCCCCTAATGATATTTTGTTTAAGCTCGAAGTTATCCTGATTGGAATTGTAATAAGTTAGAATCTCATCTTCAGTTACTTCAGTTCGTAGTTGTTCGTTTATGTAGTATTGCTTATACTCATGAACCATTAAGGCATATCTATAGTCAAGAATTTTTCTTGATAATTCTGCTTCATCAAAGCTAATCCTGGTAGATGCCTGGTCAATAAGCAATTGTTTTTTAATCCAACTACGGATATATCGCTCGGCGATATCGGTGCTGTCCGAACTATTAATGGCTTCCGAAGTTAACCCCTCCAGGTCTTCTGTATACAAGTATTCTTCATAGACCCTGGCTACCGGAGAAATTTCAGATTCCAACTCTGAACCTGCCTCCTTTATTTTAAAGAGGTCGCAAGCAGCTAGAACGCTACACAATGATATTGCAGCTAGACTAATTACGGTATTGCTCATACACTGATTCAACTTGAGTTTCATGTATATCAACTGGGTATTTGCTCCTCAACTCCTTTACCCAATCAATTTCTAGTTTAGTCTGGTAATCCGAAATCACCTGACCTTTTATTTCTTCAATGCCTTGATTGGCTACTGGAAGAATTTCGCTGATTTTTACCAAAATTAATCGATTATCTATATCCAATCTACTAGTTCCTTTTGTCCAGGCAACTTGATCTAACATCATATTGTCACCCTTTTGATAGCTTCCACTTGCTACCTGAATAGCTAACGGGTTTTTTTGGTTCATATTCTCTTCAAGGTCCTTTACAGAATTACTGGTTACTAACAGCAAAAAAACCTTTGATTCTTTTTCCAATAATTGCACTTCTATTCGATCCGTACCAAGATTATACCTACCCAGATGGTCTAGGACAGCATTATAAATTTGCTGATTATTTTCTAGCCCATGGTTGTATTTCACCACCAAATATCGATCCTCTCCCTGCAATAGCAAACGCGAAACCTGGTCAAGGATTCCTAACTGGCCCTTATTGAAAGAGTCTGATGTACCATAAAAATCATACTTTCCATAGTCAAAATAGCCATTTTCGAGAAATAGTTCTACTTCGTCCAAGGCGTTCTGATTAACCACATTAAATATAGTAGAAACAGCTCTTGATTCCCATTGATAATGATCCTGATGTTGCTCAAAGTATTGTCTAAGCCCTGAAGAATCCCTAACCGCCTGATTCCATACTTTTGTTTCCATTAATTGAAAAAGCAATATTCCATCTCGGTATTCTTTCAACAGCATTTTGTAGTCATAGTATTTATCTGCTAAATGATCATCTTCGTAATCTATCAGGCACTTTTTAGAATAATCAAGATAGGCGGCACTCATTATTTCTATTGGGTCGGAACCACTTTTATAGGGCTGCGCCTGTTCCAGATATTGGTAAAAGCCCTCAACTTTATAATCTATTTTCTCAATGCTAAACAGTACACCTAGTTGGTTCCCCCATTGAGCTTGAGGTTGCCAATTGCCTTCAATCAAAGAATCATTGGCAAACCTGACAGCCTCATCAATTACTTCCTGATTCTCTTTAAAATGATTCTCAACCTTTAGCCGTTTTACCAGTTCTCGTTGATTTAGGTTCGATCTGGAATTGGTGGAAAGGTTGGAAAGGATCTTTGGTTCTAGTTTTTCAAAAGGTTCAAGCGTTTGTGAGCTGTCAAGTCTGATAATGTGCCACCCATATGCCGTCCTAATCGGTACACTGATTTCCCCATTATATTCAAGATTGAATGCCACCTTCTCAAACGCGGGGATATTACTTAAATCCCCAGTTTTAAACCACGGCAGTTTTCCTCCTTTCATTTTTGTCCCTATGTCTTCGGAGAATTGTCTGCACAAAAGATCCCAGTCTCCATTATTTATAGTTTTCCGGTAAATTTCCCAGGCACGGTTGGCGGCCAATGTTGAATCAGCTGGCGAAAGAGACGCTAATGCCCTAACCAAAATATGAGAAACCTGTATTTTGCCCTGCGAATGCCTCCTATCATGTACCTTGATTAAATGATAACCGAATTTGGTTCTGACTGGTTGAGAAATACTGTCAACAGATAAGCCATATGCCGCCTCTTCGAAAGGATAAACCATTTGCATTGCTGAAAAATAGCCAAGATTACCCTTGTTCTGCTTTGCTGAGGGATCTTCAGAATTTTCTTGCGCCAGCTGACCGAAATCCTGCCCGGATATGATAAGTTGTCGCAAGTTCTGAACCTTATGGAAAGCATCCAAAGTATCATTTGGGGGAGCGTCTGGGGGTACCTGTATTAAAATATGAGAGGCATTTACTTCTTCCCGAAGGCGATCATAGGTAATTTTTGCTAAAGAATCTAACAGTCGTGTTTCGGTAAGGTATGGACTGGCTAATTGTTTCCTATAACCTTCTAATTCTTCAATAAATAGCGAGTCTTTGTCCAGGCCCAACGATTCCGCCTCTTTGACTTTTAATTTGAAGTTAATATACAGATCCAAATAGTTTCTTACTTCCTCTTGGGTTACCTCACCCTCATGTGGATTGTTCTTATTATAGAAGTATAAGAACTCATTGGTAGATACAGGTTTGCCATCTATGGTAACAATAGATTTCGAACCACTGCTTTTGAATATTGCACAGGAAGATGTCCATACACCAATGGTGGACAATAATAAAAAGAATATTAAAACATCACGGGGTTTCACAGAGCCGGGAAAAATTTTGTTGCAATTTTAACCAATTTTTCAGAGACCTGATGCTCTGTATGAGCTAAATTATGTTAAAACGGACGGTTTTAGTGTCAAGCTATTTTTATTTTTTTAACCATGCGGTACACATTCCGATTAGCTTTTCTGATAAACTCCATACTGTCCATGATGCGTTTAACCAGAATTAACCCCACGCCCCCTTTTTTCTTTTCTTTTATGATATCCTCTAAAGAGGGTTCTTTATACCGGCAAAAATTAAATCCAACTCCATAGTCGGTTATTTCAAAAACAACTTCCTGGTCCTTTCTGACATTTATTTTTACACCAATAGATTTTTTTGGGTTACAATTGTGAGAATGAATCATAAGGTTTGCACATACTTCATCAACCGCCAATACCATTTCTCCTGCTTCTATATCTGGAATTTCGTGCTTTTGAAGTAACTGTTCTACGAAAAGACGTACCTCTTTCAGCTTTTCCTTCTGGCATGGCACCTTCAATTGATTATCCATTTAACTGTTGTTTTGCCTGCTCCTTAGTGTGCTTAATGTTCAACAGTTGATCCAATCCCAATAGATTAAATACATTACTAACTTTTTCGCTCAAACCAAACAATACCATTTGAATGCTTTTCGCTTTTAATTCTTCAAGATATGACATAAATACCCCAAGCCCGGCAGATGAAATGTAGTTCAGATTTCTACAGTCAATCAATATTTGTTGCTGACCCTCTTCAACTGCTTTGCCTATGGCTTCATCCAACCGAATGGATGAGCTGGCATCTACGTCACCATCAATAGTAATGATATAATTCCCTTCCTCTGAATCACTCGAAATTTGCATATACTGTTAATAACGGGTTAGAATGTTTAAAGTTTTTATTTGAATTTCAGGATCATGGTGGTAAAATCATCCTCGATTTCTTCTATTTGGGTGAAATCATGTAAGCTGCTAATAAGTGCTTCCTGGATCTCAGTAACTGATCCCCGGGCATTATCTTGAACAACTTGTTTCAATCGATCATAACCAAATTCTATATTTTGCGGGTTTTTAGCCTCTGTAATGCCATCGGTGTACATCACCAGGAGGTCACCAGGTGAATATTTTAATTTATTGACCTCAATATATTTGCAATACTCCTGATTCCGAATGATTCCCAATCCTAAACCTTTGCTTTTAAGATAGTCAACCTTCATTTCAGCGTCTTTATAAAAAAGAGAAGGGCAATGTCCTGCCCGACTGAACTCTATGGTACCGGAACTGGTATCGAGAACGTAATATGAAAGGGTAATGAATGAGGTACGCTCCAGGCACCTGCCAAGTGCTGCATTCGCTTTGTTAAGGAATTCCTTTGGATCCAGGTCCAATTGCGCTAAACTATGAAACACACCCTTCATCTGAGACATATTAAACGCAGCAGATGTTCCTTTTCCTGATACATCACCGATAATAAAGGCAAACTTATCCTGAGATATCTGGTGGGTGTCGTAATAGTCTCCTCCTACCTGGTCGGCTGATTTGGAATATGCGGTTATGTTAAAATGATCGTTGGACTCAAGAGTTGAGGGTAATAAACTTTTATGTACTCTCTTGGCAATACTAAGCTCCTCACGATATCGTTCATTCTCTATTGCAGACTGCAGTAGGCGATAATTTTCTATTGATATTGCGGCCTGGTTTCCAAAGGTACTGACAATGTTGACCACATCTTTATTAAACCCATCCGAAACTTCTTTAAGCAGTACCATAGTTCCAATACGCTCATCTTGGCCTTCCAAAGGATACACCAGCACGGATTTAAAGTCAGAGTCTTTGATATTGTGTGCCACAATGCCCGCTCCACCCATCTTTTTTGGAGTCAATCCGGAGAGTTTGGTTATTTTATGTTTTTGATTCTTCAGCTTCTCAGCGAGCTGCCCGATCTTTTTCTTTCCTATATTTTTAGCTATTAGCTCCGGGTTTTGATTATCATGATTCAATTCAAACCATGCGGCACTGGCAAAAGTGGCACTCATGGCACTTTCAAGCAGTATGTCATAGATTTCTTCCTGATTCTGCCCGGTCTGCCTGGGCTGACTCAGCCGCTGGAAATTGACCACCTCTTCTAACTTTTGTTCAAAAACTGAAGTGGTGGGTAAGTTAAACAACGTCACCAATAAAGAGGCAATTGCATACAATATGATAAACGCAAAAATGGCCAATACCGAAACGTGATGAGTCAGATCCGATATCACTAATTCATTTCCCAGGTTGTTAAATAGATAGGTGAGAAAGTACCCTAAATACAAAATGATAAGCAATATCAACAAAATACTTTTCCACTTTTGCTTAAAATTTAAAAATGCAATCCACTTTAAATTAGGAGTAATTACCAGACCCAGGCCTACCAGAAATGCAAATATTAATGAAAACAGAAGATTAAAACGAACATGAGGAAAAAAGTAAAGTATCAAGCTACCCAGAAAAGCATACTCAAAGATGTGCCAGGTATTTAATAACGACTTAGTTTTTTGGTATAACACTAATTTTTTCCAAACCAAAAAAGTTGAAATAATAAATGCAAGGATTAACCCAATATTTATATGATATACGAAGCTGAGCAGCAGCCAGTGTTCAGCTAATTTAGAGCCAGAAAAAAAGGAGAGAAAGAACTGTAGGCAAACTGAAATAATAGTGGCGATCAACCCGGTAACGAAAACGCGCCAAAGCAAATCAGTGAAGTTAAGGTTGTCGGTGTCTGCCAGACGACGTTGATAGTAGAAATATAATGCGATGATATAACCGGTAAGAAAAAGCTCGGATAGAAATCTTGGGAGACCAGTATCCACATTATTCTTTACTTCGAAGTAAATTACCGGATCCACAATAGTAAGCCCCACCCAGCATAAAATGGCGGTAATTGTAGTAAACCTAATAATTCCGGCGCCGGTTAGCATAATACACAACTCACGGGGTTAATTGGGTGCCAATTTACAAAATATATTGGTATACATTTTAGTCTGATAGGCAGGGTCTTCCCGCTTCACCGAGAATTGATGTGTATGTTTATCTACTGTAGTTGGGTGCTTCCCGGGTGATCTGAATGTCGTGTGGGTGACTCTCCTTAGCTCCGGCATTGGTAATTTTTACAAAATTAGCACTACTGTGTAATTTCCTGATGTCTTCTGCTCCACAGTAACCCATTCCAGCCCGAAGACCACCAGCCATTTGGAAAAGAATTTCCGAAACGCCTCCCTTGTAAGGGACTCTTCCTACAATTCCTTCGGGAACCAGCTTTTGTACATCATCTTCGGCATCTTGAAAATAACGGTCTTTTGAACCATCTTCCATGGCTTCTATTGACCCCATCCCACGATACGATTTGTATTTTCTTCCTTCGTATATAATAATTTCTCCAGGAGCTTCTTCTGTTCCGGCTAACATCGATCCGATCATAACACTGCTGGCACCGGCGGCCAACGCCTTTACTGCGTCTCCGGAAAATCTGATACCACCATCAGCAATAATGGGTACCTTAGCAGATTGAACTGCCTCAGCAGCGTCAAATACCGCAGACAATTGAGGAACACCAACCCCCGCAATTATCCGGGTGGTGCAAATACTTCCTGGACCAACCCCAACTTTTATAGCATCTGCTCCAGCATCCGATAACGCTTTGGCAGCTTCTCCGGTGGCTATATTTCCCACAATCACATCTGTGTTTGGGAATTCTTTCTTTACAAATTTCAAGGTTTCAATAACTCCCTTGGAATGTCCATGCGCGGTGTCAATAGCAATAATGTCTACCCCTGCATCGATCAGCAGCTCCATTCGTTGTTGTAGATCCTTGGTTACACCAACCGCTGCCCCTACTCTAAGCCGCCCGTATTCATCTTTGCAGGCATCTGGTCGGTCACTGTTTTTAAGAATATCTTTATAAGTAATTAGCCCGCGAAGCTTTCCATCATTGTCCACAATGGGCAATTTTTCGATCTTGTATTCCATCAAAATTTCCTCTGCCTCTTCCAGGCTTATACCCTCATTTGCCGTAATCAGACGTTCGTGGGTCATAATATCCGAAACCGGTTTGGTTAGGTCTTTTTGAAAACGTAAATCGCGGTTGGTAATGATGCCGGCCAATTTTCCATTGCTGTCTACTACCGGAATCCCTCCAATCTTGAATTCTTGCATGATATGAGCAGCGTCTCTCAAAGTAGAATTGCCATTTAAGGTGATGGGATCCAGAATCATACCGCTCTGCGATCGTTTTACTTTCCTTACCTGATCAGCTTGGGCCTCTTTGCTCATATTCTTGTGAATAATACCCAATCCACCATCCAGAGCCATTGAAATCGCCAGTTCGGACTCAGTAACAGTATCCATGGCAGCGGATAGGAATGGAATATTTAAAGCTATATTCTTGGAAAGGCGACTGCCTATATTGGCATCTCGGGGTAATACTTCCGAATATCCCGGCGTAAGCAAAACGTCGTCGTAAGTAAGTGCTTCGTAAAGTAATTTGGAAGAATTGAAGGGCATGGCAAATAATTTTATTTGGTATTATTTGCCAGACAAAGCTACGCAGATTGATGCACTAAAAAAAGAAAGTAAAAATATTTCGCTTATGGATCTGCATAGGCATTCAATAAAGTAACAACTATCTTTGGCCCTTATGGATGTATGGAATTTTGTACAAGAAACTGCCAACTATGCTTTGGGATTAAAGGCAATTGAGTTTGTAGGGATGGTCTTTGGGCTATTATGTGTTTGGTTCCTTATCCAACAGAATATCCTCACCTGGCCTATGGGTATTATCTACATTATTATTTCTTTTGTGATCTTTCTTAAAGCAAAATTGTACGCAGATTTTTTGCTCCATATTGTTTTTCTGGTACTTAATATTTATGGATGGTATTATTGGGTGTCTTCATCAAATCAATCTGAGGACCAGCTGCCGGTTACCCATTTCAGGGGTTTATCTATGGCAGGTCTAATACTCTTGTCAGCTGTAGGTGTTTATTTATCAGGGAGGCTATTGGAAGAATACACAGATGCCTCCTTGCCTTACTGGGATAGTACTACCTCTATCTTGAGTATCGGTGCCATGTGGTTAACCGTAAAGAAGAAGATTGAAAACTGGGCTATATGGTTGATTGTTAATATACTGGCAATGGGTATATATTATTATAAGGGCATATACTTTTATTCCATTTTGTATCTAATTTATACAGGTATGGCCATTGCCGGTTATATCGCCTGGCGCCGAACCATGAATCAGGATTTGGAAACTGCATGAAAAAAGTTGTAATAATAGGCCCTGAATCTACAGGCAAAACTACCATAACTCAACTCCTGGCAGCTCACTATCAAAGCC
>QIMC01000226.1 GCA_003232185.1 Flammeovirgaceae bacterium
TTTTCCCTTAAAAATGATTTCCAGTTTTTGGCTGAACCTTGAGGCCGTTCATTTTGAAAATGATGGCATACAGCTACTGCAAGCGCATCAGTGGCATCCAGGAATTTATCACCAACATTAAAGGATAGAAGTTTGGATAGCATATACGCTACCTGTTCTTTAGAGGCATTTCCATTGCCGGTTACCGACATTTTAATTTTTTTAGGAGCATACTCTATGATCGGGATTTCCCGGCTGAGTGCCGCTGCCATTGCTACACCCTGAGCCCGTCCCAGCTTAAGCATTGATTGGACATTCTTTCCATAGAAGGGAGCTTCCAAGGCAACCTGGTCAGGCGTGTAGTCTGCAATCAAGCCCAGTACCCTTTCAAATATTTTCTTTAGTTTGATTTCGTGGTTGCTATATTTGCTTAAGTTAATAACTCCATATTGAATAAGCTTCAATTGCCTGCCACTAACCATAATAACTCCGTAGCCCATTATATTGGTACCGGGATCAATTCCAAGGATTACCTGTTCCGTAATTACTTTTCTCCCTTTTGGCATCCGTGCAAGATAGCTATATTAGACGTTTTAGAAAAGATTGCAAAGTCAATCAACCTACTTAATACTCAATAATTCAAGTAAGGTAAGATGGAAATAGTGTTCTCAATTCTGTTGATAATTTATGTAGGGTTGATCACATTGGCCGGAAGGATTTGGGGAAAAATTTCAGAAAAATCGGAATTTGGAGTTGCAGCTAATCTTCCAGGGGTAACTGTGGTAATCCCCATTCGAAATGAAGAAAAGAACATTGAAGCACTGCTTAAATCCCTAAAACTTCTACAATATCCAAAAGATAAATTAGAGATTATTTTAGTAAATGATGCATCTAACGATCGTACCAAAGAGTTACTCAAAATATTAACCACCGGAATTGACAATATTGAATGGTTCACTTTAGATGAACCGGAGAACTTTAAGGGGTCATATAAAAAGAGGGCCCTCACCGCTGCCATAAAGCAGGCAAAATTTCCAATAATTGCAACTACCGATGCTGATTGCCAATACCATTCAGGGTGGCTGTTGTCACTTATAGGCACTATGCAAAAAAATGACCTGGTGATGGTATGTGGCCCGGTTGCCTACCATAAAATGGGCTTGATGTCACCAATACTGGATATTGAATTGGCGAGCCTGGTAGCAATTGGAGCTGCCTCTTTGAGCAAGGGGTTACCAAATATGTGCAATGGGGCAAATCTGGCCTTTTCCAAAGGTGTATTTTGGCAGGTAGGAGGTTACCTGGGATACGAACAAATAGTGTCGGGAGACGACGAATTTTTATTGTATAAAATATTCAAACAATACCCTAACAGGGTTGGATTTGTTAAGCATATTCATTCAGTTGTTAGAACCAATCCCCCAAGCTCCTGGAAAGAATTCATCAATCAACGAAAAAGGTGGAGTGGAAAATGGAAAGCCCATAAATCAAAAACTACCCGGGCACTGGCACTCTTTATTTTTGTATTTTATCTGGTATTTGTGGTATCTCTGGGAATGGTAGTTTTTGGGTGGTATTCATGGGGGATTTTTCTAGCACAAATTACCGTCAAAGTAATAGCGGAGTATGTTTTCGTAAAACCTGTACTTGAATTTATGGGAAAAAGAACCGCTATAATATGGTTTATTTTTATGCAATTATTATATTCACTCTATACCGTTTTTATAGGAGTTGCCATCCATTTTTCTGGTTTTAGCTGGAAAGAGAGAAAGTATATATGACAGATAGTGAGTTTGACATATTGGATGAACTGTACTTTGTGATTTCTTTCATAGAGTTGCATCAAAAGCTAAGTTGGGATGAGTTAGAGTTAAAGCAATGGCTTAGTTTACTTTTGAATCGCGGGTATATCAAATGCTTCATCAATGCATCGGATGAATTGCCTCATGAGGACCTTGATTTTGAAAACAATTACCGGAATTATCACTATCTTGTCACCAAGGAAGGGCTATTCGCACACAACAGCAAATAGATCGGAGTTAAACAGTTAAACACCCCAGTAAGAGCTGATTTTTTAAAAATATTCTTCTATTTTTTGTGCATAGTTTGATTACAAACCGGGTGGAATGTTATGGAATTGAAATCATTACAAAATCAATTTGATTTAAAGGAACTTGAGCTCAAAGCGTTGCTTGAGATAACTCAGGCAATAAATAGCAACCTTCCTGAGGTATCCTTGTATAAGATTTATGGGTTCACACTACGTGCCAACCTATTAATTAAAAAATTGGCTCTGTATGTTAAAGATGATGATTGGGTTTGTAAAGTCAATTACGGAACCAATTTGGATTTTTACCCAAGAACTTTGGACGAGTCATTTTTGAAGTTGAAGGAGCAGCAACGACTGGCACAAGTTAATTTAAATAGTGGATTCGACGAGTTTGATCTGGTTATTCCTGCCATGCATAAGAATGAAGTTTTGGCTTTCGTATTTATAGGAGGAGTAGAAAGTGAAGAAAATGATGATTTGTTTGACTCAGATACAAGTTTTATTCAAACCCTGAGCAATATATTGTTGGTGGCAATTGAGAATAAACGGCTTGCCCGCAAACAGTTGGAGCAAGAAGCTTTACGAAAAGAGATGGAGATTGCTCGTAGTGTACAGCAATTGCTTTTCCCCAAATCACTTCCCCAAAGTCAATATTTAAAGGTTTCTTCCCTTTACCTGCCTCATCAAGATGTCGGAGGAGATTACTATGATTATATAGAAATTAGCGAACAACAATTTGTACTCTGTATTGCTGATGTGTCAGGCAAAGGAGTGCCGGCTGCATTATTAATGTCTAATTTTCAGGCTGCTTTACGAACCATGATCCGACATTCCTCGGACTTGATAGAGATTGTAACAGAATTAAACCATCAAACGGTAATAAATGCCAGAGGTGAGCATTTTATTACCTTTTTTGTGGCAATCGTGGATCGGTCAACCAAAGAACTATTTTATGTAAATGCTGGGCATAACCCGCCTTTCCTGCTGGCGGATGGCAAAGACCCCCAGCTGCTTGAGTTGGGAACTACCATTTTAGGCAGCTTTGAACCTTTGCCTTTTCTAAAAGTAGGAAAGATGACTTACGATAACGAATTCATGTTCTTTTCATATACTGATGGCCTCACAGAAACATTCAGTGAGCATGGAGAACCCTTTGGATTGGAAAAAGTAATAGAGCTAGTGGTCAATTACCAGGATGAATCACTTGATCAAATAAACGGAGAGTTGTTAAAGGAGCTTAATAAATTCAGGGGGCGAAACACCTATAACGACGACATCACACTTTTGTCATGTAAAGTTCAAACTGAGAAGTGAGTAGTTTGTTCTTTCACAAAACGCCGTTATTGCTACAGGCGGTATTTCCCCAATTTTCCTGGAAGAAATCCTCCAGGAAGAAAGTCATTCATTTAACATTTGACGATGGCCCGGTACCTGAGGCGACACCAATGGTTCTTGATTGTCTTAGAGAATTTGATGCACATGCAACCTTTTTTTGTGTTGGGGAAAACATTGCCCGGTATGCAGGGATTTTCCAGCAGATTTTGCAAGAGGGTCATAGGGTTGGCAACCACACCTATCATCATTTGAACGGCTGGAGTACATCAACCAAAGTATATTTAAACAATGTTAAAAAATGCCAGGAGCTCATCAACCCTCATTTAAAAGCCGGTATAAAGCCACTAATGAGACCGCCTTATGGCCGAATAAAGAGAAAACAATGGCGTCCGCTTATTAGTGAGTATAAAATTGTAATGTGGGATGTGCTTTCCGGAGATTATAGTGAAAAAATTGATGCTTCCACCTGTTTAAATAATACTATTAAGTATACCAACAGTGGTTCAATCGTGCTTTTTCATGACAGTGCTAAAACCGTACACAAGTTAAAGGAAATACTACCAAAATTCTTAACGCATTTTAGCCAACAAGGATATTCATTTCAAGGGTTATAATTATGTTGATAGCATTTGCTATTGGAGGGATGTTGGCCATATTTATAGACATTGCTGCCTTAATCGCATGGAAATCTCCATTGTGCCGCGCAAATGAGATCTCAGAGTTACCAAAAGTATCGGTATTGGTTCCAATGCGCAATGAGGAAGAGAATGTAAAAGGATTGGTAAAGTGCCTAAGATCATTGGACTACCCACCAGAGAAAATAGATATTTTGATTGGGGAAGATCGATCTGAGGATCTGACAAGTCAAGTTTTAGAGCAGGAAATTGGATTTGATAGTCGTTTTAAAGTCGTTCCAATTAAATCAGATGATTCTGGACTTAAAGCTAAAGCAAACGTGATAGCGCAGTTAATTCCCCATTGTCAATCTTCTTTCTATTTCATAACTGATGCCGATGTCAGGGTACCTAAATCATGGATCAATACTATGTTGCCATACCATTCGGATAACACCGGTGTTGTCGGTGGTACAACAGTAGTAAGAGTTCATGATCTGTGGAGTGGGTTACAAAACATTGATTGGCTTATTGCACAGGGATTGCTCTTTGTTGTTGGAAGCCGCTTCCGGTCAATAGCGGTCAGTGGCACCAACATGATGATAACCCGGACTGTTTGCGAAGCAATTGGAGGGTACCGCAACCTCCCGTATTCCCTTACGGAGGATATTGGGATACTAACAGCAGCTCGTAAAAGCGGGTTTTCTGGAAAGAACGTATTAAAACAAGGAGCCACCGCTGAAATTGAAGCCCAGCCAGACTGGCAGTCCCTTATATCTCAGCGTGCTCGATGGACTTATGGAGCATTGCGACTACCAAAACTAATTGTTTTGTTGCTGTTAATAAGAAGCTTATTTTTGGTTTTTGTATTGGCGGTTGCCTGGTGGTATCCGGTAACGGCAATACTATTATATATATTGAAGGGAGTATTTGGTTGGATACTAGCAAGCAAAGTGGCTCGTCAACTGGATCAGAAAGTATCCTATTTGCACTTTATATGTTTTGAAGTATTTTCATCACTGATATCAATAAGTGGGCTCATACGGTATTTGGGTGCCACTAATATAAACTGGAAAGGAAGAAGTTATTAATGATTGATACCCATGCGCATATTTACCTGGAGCAATTCCAAAAGGATTTAGATGAGGTTGTCAACCGTTCTCAGGAGTCTGGAGTTGAGTATATATTTATGCCCAATATTGATGGTAGTACCATTGATGATATGTTGGAAGTTGCTGAAAAACACCCTGCTTATTGCATTGCTATGATGGGCCTACATCCCTGTTCGGTTAAAAAGAACTTCGAAAGAGAACTATACCTGGTGGAAAAATGGTTGGATAGTAAGGACTTTGCTGCGGTTGGAGAAATTGGAACTGACTTGTATTGGGATACAGCTACTTTTAAATATCAGGAAGAGGTGTTTAAGATTCAGGTAAGCTGGGCCAATGATAAAAATATGCCAATAGTCATACATTGTCGCGAGTCGCTGGACCAAACACTTGATCTCTTGGAGCCATTGATTAAACCACATTCCACAGGGGTATTTCATTGCTTTACTGGAACGATTAAACAAGCGGAAAGAATAACAGCAATGGGATTTAAATTGGGGATTGGGGGAGTAGTGACCTTTAAGAACTCAGGGCTGGATAAAACATTGAAAGATATACACTTGGAAAGCTTAGTCCTGGAAACAGACAGCCCTTACCTGACTCCTGTCCCTTATCGGGGAAAGCGGAATGAGCCTGGGTACCTACCTCATATCCTGAACAAACTAGCAGATATATATGGTATGCCATCAGAGTTGGTGGAGCAAATAACCACAAAGAGTGCCAGGGCCTTATTCAGAATGTCCTCATAGCTGGGGGTAGCTATAATATTTCAGGTACTGCTTGCAATATTACAGTTTCTCTTCCGCATCCGTACAAAATTCGATAATATGGGAACCCCGTTGGATGTCTTTCCTGAGTGATGAAACGAGCTGCTGAATAATTACTTTAAGCCCGGTTTATGCACTAGAAATCTATTTCTAGCCATAACTGACTATGCCTTTGGCGCAGCCTTTTAAGACGCTCACTAGCACCTATGCTGACCGTGTGCCGCTGAAGCTTTAGCGGCACACGGTCAGCGGTGAGGCAAGCTTCGGCGTAAGCGTTACGAAGTATAATGCATAATTCGGGTTAAAATTTGCATACGGTGTTTTTTATTAATTTATTTGTGTCTGTTGCTTGAAAAATGGAGAGGTGACCGAGTGGTCGAAGGTGCTCGCTTGGAAAGCGAGTGTACCCCACAAGGGTACCGGGGGTTCGAATCCCTTCCTCTCCGCATCACAAGCGGGAAAAGAAAATTTAAATTTATTGATAATAGCTTACTGAAGGATTAAAATTGAAACTATGAAAAAGTTATTCGCATTATTATTATTTACCGGGTTTTTGACCTTGGGTTACTCAGAGTATAGCTATGCTCAGGACTCAGGCACCTCAACTGAATTGGTAGCTCCAATAGACGATAGTGACTTCCATCAAAGAGTAAAGGAGAAATTTATTGAGGGTGGTTGGGTGTTTATGGGTGTTGTGCTTCTCTGTCTGATTTTAGGGCTAGCAATAGCAATTGAAAGAATTATTACTTTAAACCTGGCTACAACCAATACAAGTAAGTTGTTAGCGAAAGTAGAAGATGCCCTCTCATCCGGTGGGGTGGAAGCTGCCAAGGATATTACAAAACAAACCAAAGGACCGGTAGCATCCATATTTACCCAAGGATTAATGCGAATGTCAGAAGGAATAGAAATGGTGGAAAAATCTATTATTTCCTACGGTTCAGTTGAGATGGGTAGATTGGAAAAGAATCTGGTATGGGTACAATTATTTATTGCTTTAGCCCCTATGCTTGGTTTCATGGGAACTGTATTGGGTATGATTAGTGCTTTTGACGCTATTGAAGCAGCGGGAGATATTTCACCATCATTGGTTGCATCAGGTATCAAGCAGGCCCTTTTAACTACAGTGGCAGGGTTAATAGTTGCAGTAATTTTGCAATTGTTCTATAACTATTGCGTTTCTAAAATAGATGGATTGGTTAACAGTATGGAAGACGCCTCCATTTCATTGGTAGATATGCTTGTAAAACATAAAAATTAATAGATCATATGGAATCTGCATTAATCAATTACGCCCTAGTATTCGCATACTGCCTGGTTGGAGTTGCGGTAATTTGTGTGATCGTACTTCCATTAATCAAAGCGGTTGATGATCCCAAGACGTTGCTTGGGACAGCTATTGGCCTGGGAGCTATATTGCTAATCTTTGGAGTTTCATACGCAGCCTCTAGTGATGAAGTACTGCCCAGATATATCACTTTTGGAGTAGGAGCAGGAATTTCTAAGCTGGTAGGGGGCTTGTTAACTACCATGTACCTGCTTTTAGGAGCAGCGGTAGTGGCAATTATATATACAGAAGTAACTAAGGCATTTAAATAATGGGACGAAGTTCACTAAGAGGAAAGAATGAGATCAACGCCGGTGCTATGGCGGATATCGCATTCTTACTCCTTATATTCTTTCTTGTTACCACTACATTTCCTAATGACAGAGGTATCCTATTTACGTTGCCTCCAAAAGCGGATCCGAATGAACCTCCGCCAGATATCAAAATAAAGGACAAAAATATCTTTAAGATTTTGGTGAATTCGGCCGACCTGTTGCTGGTTGAAAACGAGCCTCTCGAAGATGTTTCACGGATAAAGGACATGGTCAAGGAGTTTGTTTTAAATAATGGACGTAATCCTAAATTGTCGGATAGTCCTGAAGCTGCAGTTGTTTCTTTTAAAACAGACCGAGGAAGTAGTTATAAGATTTTCATCGAAATATTGGATCAACTGGATGCAGCGTATAACGAAATGTACGGGGAGCGGGTTGGAATGACCGGAGTTGAGTTCCGTGAATTGCGAAATACCCCAAACAAATCTCCGGAGCTAAGGGCTAAGTACAATAAAGCCAGGGGTAAAGATGGCCCCAATGGCAAAGTTACATTTCCCAAAAACATTTCTATAGCAGAACCGAGCAAAATAAGTAGTTGATATGTCAAAATTCAAAAAGAAAACAAAATCCTCAGCGGATATTCCTACAGCATCTTTGCCGGATATTATTTTTATGCTGCTGTTTTTCTTTATGGTTACAACCGTTTTAAGAGAGACAGAGATATTGGTGAAACAGACGCTTCCCAGGGCTACTCAATTAAGCAAATTGCAAAAGAAATCACTGGTAAGTCATCTGTATATAGGTAAACCAAAGGTAACCAGCAAATATGGTTCTGAGCCTAAGATTCAAGCTGATGATGTACTGATTGAGCCAAAGGATCTTGTGTTATGGGTTCAACGAAAGAAGGATGAACTCGATGAAGTAGAGCGAGATCAGATAACCATCAGCTTAAAAATTGACGAAGATGCAAAAATGGGTATTGTGTCTGATGTACAACAGCAGCTAAGAGAAGCCAATGCACGAAAAATCATGTACGCGACTCCGGAACTTTTTGATCAGACCAGTGATGGCTAGTATTGATTTTAATCTGACATTAAGATAAGATATTTAACCTTGCTTTTTAGCGAGGTTTTTTTGCACTCCAGTTTCCAACACTGGTTGTAGCATTTGCTACGACCGATTTTTTTTAGTTAATGCAGTACCGGTCGTAGGACCGCTTTGCTAAACCTACGACCAGTGCTACGGGGTTTCCATCACTGGTTGTAGCATTTGCTACGACCGATTTTTTTTAGTTAATGCAGTACCGGTAGTAGGACCGCTTTGCTAAACCTACGATCAGTGCTACGGGACTGGTTTCAGCATGGGCATCTTTGGCGACCTGAATAGTATTCATATTTCGGGATACAACCACAAGAGCAATAGAAAAACAGTTGTCAGATAAATCAGGGTTACAGGTAAACCCATCTTAAAGAAGTCTTTGTAATTATAGCCGCCAGGACCATATACTATTAGGTTGGTTTGGTAACCAATAGGGGTAGAAAAAGCAGCTGAAGCAGCGAAAGCAATACCCAGATACAGTACACCGGTATCTATTGATAGTGATTGATTAAGTGCAAGTGCAATCGGGAAAGTAACTGAAACAGCTCCAACATTCGAAATGAAAGAAGTTAAAATTGCCGTAACAATAAGAAGTGCTGCCAATATTCCGGGGTTTCCCCAATGGGCGAGATAAGTGGTTAATGCATCAGCAATCTGTATTCCTGCTCCAGATTTTACCACTGCAGTTCCCATAGCCAGGGAAAACACCAATATTGCCAGTAAGTCAACATCTATTTCCTGTCTTACATCTTGCATAGCAATCATTTTAAAACCAGCCATCAATGCGATAATAATTAGCAGCGACATGAAAAGTGAAAAGTTGCCGATTATTACCAGGAAGCCTGTGACCGAGCCAACTATCACCAGTGCAATGATTTTTTTTCTGGATGGTTTTTTTATTTCCCTTAATTCCGAGATGACAAACAGGTCCCGGAAAAGATCCAATTGGTTCTTGAATTTGGCCCCGGCATACAGTAGTAATAAGTCACCTGCTTTAATATTTTGATCTCCTATCTTGCCACTAAGGCGCTCACCATTACGATGCATGGCAACTATTGCTGCATTATATCTGTTCCGGAAATCGCTTTCCTTTATCCTCTGGCCTATGAGGTTTGAGTTATTGCTGACAACTACCTCTATTAATCGGTGGTTCTCCAGTTCGATGGAGGAAGTACTAGTTGGAAGCGTCAGGCCTATTTCGGATTTTACCAAATCCACTATGTCTTGCGTATGCCCTGCAAAGATCAGCACATCTTGATTTTCAACCTGTTCTTCGGGTTCAACCGGGGAAATAATTTTACTATTTCTTATGATTTCAACCAAATAAACACCAGCTAGGTTTCTTAGTCCACCTTCGGTAATGCTCTTGCCTACC
Source organism: Flammeovirgaceae bacterium (assembly GCA_003232185.1). GTDB lineage: Bacteria > Bacteroidota > Bacteroidia > Cytophagales > Cyclobacteriaceae > SZUA-3. Next base: position 9,927 of record QIMC01000226.1, read on the forward strand.
AATGGGGAATTCATAGTTAGGTTGGTTTCTATCAGATATTCTCTTTTATTTTTGCTAAACTCATCAAGTAAATGTTGTTTTTCAGGCAGTAATTTATGCCCTAAAAAGGTAATGTACAGAATTACCAGAATGGTGACGGTGACTCCTATGAGGAAAATATTCGAGATGTCCAGAGATGGAAGCCCATTGCTCAATAGAAACCCATTCAATACCAGAGTTGTGGAGGTTCCGATTAAGGTGATCATACCCCCACATATGGTAGCATAAGACAGAGGTATCAATAATTTAGAGGGTGCAATTTTGTTTTTTCTTCCCCAATTGAATACATAAGGGGTCATTGCCGCAACCACAGGGGTATTGTTCATCATAGAACTTAACACCGCCACCTTAGTCATCATAGCTAGCAAGAAGCTACGGTAACTGCTGGTATATTGATAGATCCGGTCAAAAAGAGTTTCTATTTCAAAATTTTTCCTTATGCCTGCGGTAAGTAGAATTAGTAAAAGAATACTGATGATTGATTCATTAGCCAAACCATCCAAAAGCTCTTTAACCGTCAATATTCCGGCAAGAACAAACACCAGGTTTGCCAGCAATAAAGAGAGCGTCGGCCGTAGGATTTGCTTATAAATCAGAATGAATGAGATCACGATAACTGCGAGTACAAAATAGCCTTGTAAGTCTTCTGTGATCATTCTAACTTTAGCATTGTTGCCGGCAAATATAGGACAGCATGATCATTAAACCCGGATTATGCATTAGACTTCGTAGTGAGCGCCTTAAATGGCTGTAAGATAGGTACTCGCACAGGTTTTTGTATCGGAAACATAGCATCGCTATGGTGAGTAGGAAAAGTCGCGTAAGTGCCTATATTGCCCCAACGGGACGCCTTTGGCGTAGTCAGTTAAGGCTCGGAATAGATTTCTAGTGCATAATCCGGGTTAAACAAATGAACGTCGCGCATCATTAGTTAACTTATGGAAAAGTTGAATTTGCCCTCTTATACCCTACAGTTGAGGACCGAGGCAGGTCAGGATTGGGTTTTTGATCGATTTCGGAAGAAATATGTGGTATTGACGCCTGAAGAATGGGTAAGGCAGCACTTTTTAAACTACCTAATAAATGATCTTGGTTATCCAAAATCCCTGGTAAAGGTAGAAAGCAGTTTGAAGGTCAATAAAATGGGCAAACGAACGGATATTCTTGTATATAGCCGAAAAGCCCTGCCATTTCTTCTGGTAGAATGTAAGTCAAGTAAGGTAGCCTTAACCGGCAAAGTATTTGATCAACTTTCGGTTTATAATAAGACAATTAAGGCCCAATATTTGGCCATTACCAATGGCTTGAAACACTATTGCTGTTGCATGGATTACCACTTGAATAGTTATCAGTTTCAATCGGAAATACCCGCATTCGATAAAACCTTATAAAATAGAGTCTGGTGTGGTATAGGGTAGGTCAAACGCATCTGCAACACCTTGATATACCACCTTGCCTTTTAAAATGTTGAGTCCTTTTCTAAGCTCTTCATTATTTAGACAGGCTCGTTTCCATCCTTGATTCGCCAATTGCAAAGCATAGGGTAGGGTCGCATTGGTTAATGCAAGGGTTGAAGTATAGGGTACGGCCCCTGGCATATTGGCCACGCAATAATGGAGGATATTATCAATGATATACGTAGGTTCTTCATGAGTGGTGGGCTTGCATGTTTCAATACACCCACCTTGATCGACAGCTACATCCACAACTACCGTACCCGGACGCATTAGCTTTAGCATTTCTCTGGTAATAAGATGTGGCGTTTTTGCACCAGGGATCAAGACTGCTCCTATGATAAGATCATGCGACCCTAAAAGGTCTCGAATATTATATTCTGAGGACATAAAGGTATTTACATTGGCTGGCATAATATCTGCCAAATAGATTTATATCCATAATGGTAACATCAGCCCCAAAACCGGCAGCTATTTTAGCGGCTTGTGTACCTACCACCCCTCCACCAAGGATCATTACTTTTGCCGGCCTTACGCCTGGAACTCCACCAAGCAAAATACCCCGGCCACCTAAAGGCTTTTCCAAGTATTTGGCACCTTCTTGTATTGCCATACGACCAGCTACTTCGGACATGGGAACCAACAGGGGCAATGTACGGTCCTTTTTTTCAACTGTCTCATAGGCCAGGCAAACCGCTCCACTATTAATCATGGCTTGTGTTAGCGGCTGGTTCGAAGCAAAATGGAAATAGGTGAATATCAATTGATCTGGTTTTATTAAAGTGTATTCACTTTCCACAGGTTCCTTTACCTTAACGATCATAT
>QIMC01000093.1 GCA_003232185.1 Flammeovirgaceae bacterium
TCGCCGACATTACTTATGATAAAATCTACCCGGCCCTCGATACCAAAGCCTCTTGTAGAGCTTGCGAATAGTGTAAGGGAGGTTTGCGTAAGCTCAAAAGGAGAAGGCAGAGATAGAGTTTCATTGGTAAAAGTTTTGGATATTGTTATTTCACTACCTTCAATAATCAAGTCCAATTCCGCATTCTCAATAAAACCCAGCGTCGGAAGAACTTTTCCTATAATTAGAAGTCTGCCATCCAGGAAGACAATCTCCTCTAAACGAACAGGACTAAATTGCTTTGCGGCGATATTCGCTGCACTAATTATGGATCTTCGTCCACCCGATGCACTACCGGTATCATCGAATATATTGTCAACATAACCAGCGAATTGAGCTCCTGGCAATTTCTTTAACTCGACAGTTCCGCCAGTTGCTCGGATCAAAGGATTATCACTCGGAAACTCTAAAACCAGGTGCCCTAAAATATCACTATCAGGGTCATTGAAAAATGTTTTACTTGTGATCCTATAAGGCGCAAACCAATTCCTTTCTCCTGTGGTAGGAGTTTGATTAGAACCATCCCACCTAAAATGTTTGCCTATAGGATGATATTTTCTTGGAAAAACTAAAATACTGCCCTCCGAGCCAAGCTCACTCATATTAACTGGTGTAAGATGCTCTATGTGATCCCCGGCTTCAATCTCCGAGCGTATCCAAAACTTATCTCTTCTTACTCTTCTTGGGCCTCGCCCTGAGGAATAATCGTTAAACACTAAATGATAGTTGTTCTTTACTGCTAGAATTTTTTCCTCATTGGATTTTTCGGAAAGTCCCGATATTTTTTCCTCTAATGTTGCTGCAGATTCTTCATTATTCAAGGTCTGCGTTATCTTACTTTCTACCGAATTTCGTATGATACCTCCGGAAATTAGGTTTTCTCTTCCACGTAGCAACTCTAAATTATCAATTGCATTTACCGAAGTGTCTTGAGGGAAACCCGATATTTGCATTTCAACGATGTGGTCTACTTGAAAATATTCATTCCCTCGTTCAATAAATCGACCTCGATTACTCCATTTAGGTATTGTGGCCTCCCTTACAACATTCTGGATGGTACCCGTTAAGTAATAATTATCAGCTTCGCCAACTTTAAATGCGTATATGGTATGGCTCCCGGAAAGCGATGTTTGCACTCCATTTGCCTGATTGTGCTTTTCTGTTAACTTGCTTTCAATCAATGTATTATCCAATTCATTTCTCCAAATATTACGTTGATTAATTCTTTCTCGTCGCCTACTACCTGAAAATTCCTTATGCCTTTTTAAGTTGTGTTGCGAGTACAAATGCTCCCTGCCACCAGTCAATTTAAAGGCAGTAACTGGAATTGAAGCATAGGTAATAGTTTCATTCGCATTTGTAACTTGGCCAGTTTCTAGATTTCCTGTAGTAGAACTCGAAGTGGGAGGGCCATTCCCATTCTTTTGAATTATCTTCTTATTCACCGATGCTCCCTGCTGCACCGTATGTGTCAATTCATGCGCCAACAAATGCTTACCCGATGAAGTCTCCGGATTATACTTTCCTTGGTTAAAGTAAATATCACTTCCATGAGTAAAAGCTTGTGCATTAAGGCCTTTGTTCATCTTCACCGCCCTACTGTCAGTATGGATGTTGACATCGTTGAAGTCTGCTCCAAAGCCCGATTCCATTTGACCTTTAATGTTATCATCCAGAGGGGTTCCTTTGTCTGTCGTACTACCAAGTTGATCTTTTAAACTGGGTTTAGATTCACTTGTAGCACCTGCCTCTTCTTTTTTCTGAATGATCTTTTCCGATCCCGTAAATGGAGTAAAGAAACCACCTTGCTTAAATGCACTTCTACTTCTAGTTCTCTCTAACACTTCACTGAAATTGCCACTGTTTCCATCAATGGATTCAATTGTATCTCCATTAACAGCCTTAATAATACAGTGGTGTGACTTTTCATGGAAATAGCCGATGTCACCTGGCTTGGGATCATCGGTAGGCTCCAACGTCCCATGCCGGGAAACTCCCCTACCCGGCTCCCAGTAACCCAAGTCAATACCTGCTTTTTTGACCGCGTAAACGGAGAAAATGCCACACCAATGGGGAAATCCAGTTTTCTCCCCCTGCTGATGACGTACATTTTCAATAACTTCATCTGACCAGGCATCGTTAGCTGCCAGGTGGAAGATCTTAAGCAAATGATCTGCCCCAACACGTCGCCCGGACCCATCGTCTTTTTTTGCCTCGATCTTACCCACCATTTTTTGCGCCTCCTTCACGATCCTCTCTCTTATACTACTCTCACTACCGCTGCCCCCGCTGAGTTGGACTTGTGGGACCCTTTTAAAGAGGATAGGGTAATCAGTTTTTTCCATTTCCTTGGTGGTGAACCGTTGTAGATCCGGGCTTTCCTCTTCAGGCGGATCTTCCGCGCTATCAAAGATGGGCTTCTTCTGTACCTCAGGCTGCTCCTGTACCATTTCCTCCTGCTCTTCCTCTTCGCACTCTGCGCATTTGGCCTGCAGGGTAGTAGTTGGGGCAACGCTAGCTATGCTTGGTTCAGTAGCAGCATCAATGCTATTGATGGCTTCAGCCATTGGTTTGGTTTGGACGGCCTCTTCATTTGCCTCGCTTTCAAAAATGGGCTTTTCTTGAACTTCCGGTTCTACTTCTGAGCTTACTTCCTCATCCTCATCCTTGGTTACCGCTTCCGGCTCGGCCAATTTTTGCACTACCTGATCGGCCATGGCGTCAGCCTCTTTTTCGTAGGCGTCGTCGGGTGCTCCGATGGTCAGCCCCTCCGTGGATAGTTTAGTCTGGATAGGTTCTTCCTGGGTCTCGCCTTCGCTTTCAAAGATGGGGTTTTCTTGAATTTCCGACTCCTGCTCGACCAGCTCCTCGCTTTGCTCCTCTTTCTTTTCAATTCCCTCTTCCTCCTCGCATTCAGCACATTTAGTCTGCACGGTCGAAGTTTCGACTACATTGCTCGTAGCTTCTTTAACTGGGACTCCCCCATCCGGGCTGTGGTCAGAGCCTTCAGATATTAAGGTATCTATGCCGCTGTCAACTGGTTCTTCAACTGCGTCAAAAAATGGTTTCCCTTGTACTTCTGTTTGTGTCTCCGAAAAAAACGCACTTTCCCCGCCTTCCTTCTGAAAGAATGGTTGACCAGTTTGAGGCTGGCGCTGGGTGGAAGTGGTTATGGTTTCGGCGGTTTTCATCATACTCTATTCAATTCCGGCAAATGCGCCATCTTTTGTTTTTCTTATGGTACAATTAGTAATAGTTATAGATAAACATCTGTTCTACTTTGCCTGATCTCATTATCCGCTGCTTAATCATTTTGTTTTCGAGGTCATAATCAAACTCTTTGACCTCAGCTCCTATTCGTTGTTGGATTAACCTGCCTTTTTCATCATAAGCATTTTGATAGGCGATTATTTTATCCGGTCGATTCGTTCGTTTTTCAACTCTTCTTAACACATTCCTTCGGTTATCGTATTGATAGTTAATTTTAAGATTGTTGACATAAGAGATTTCGGATCCAAGGAGATCTTCCTGGCTGTATATTTTGATTTTATTTAGTTCTCCCGCTACAAGAATCCTTTCTTCTTTTTGATGGTCATAACTAAAATAGCGCTCCTCTATGATGTCGTTGTTACCAGTTCGCTTGGTGACTTTTATTTTTTTGTCTCCATCATATTGGTAGTCGTAACGGAATTTTAATGTTTCCTTTTTATCTAAGTATTTCACAGTTTGTGTAATACAATCTCCATGTTGATTAAAGTGCCATTCAGTGGTGGTAATAGGGACTTGCCTTCCATCGTAACTAGATTCTTTAATTTTATTTCCTGCCCCATCATATTCTTCTTTCAGCAGGAGGGTACCATCTGTTTGCGCCTCAGAATTGTACTTCCAAGTTTCTTTCACCTTTACTAGGTGCTGGTTTTGGTTACCTCCCGACATTACATTATTACAGTTTGTGGTGGTTATTACGCCTATCATTATTAGTAAAGCACTTGTTAGCAACATAATTGGTTTTCAGGTTCATGATTGTTTTCTATGGGGCTGGAGCTGAGTGCCCTGAATGTTTTCTAACCTCTTCAATAAGAGCAACATATTTTGGTTTATGGCCGGAACTTATCGCAGTATTTGCTTCAACAATTTTGTTAAGCAGCAAATAAACCATACTATTCTGCCCAGAGGTTAGGAATGCATCATTTACCAAAAGCGGCTCTGTCGGACCCGCAGTGAATCGTACTGGTCCAGGATCCTTCTTGATCTCAATATTTGTTCCCCACAGCAGGTTGTCCATGCGCATCAGACGATCGTAAATTCCAGCAACCGAATTCTGATCATTTTCATCTGGAACTGCTGTAGGAACAGTGAGCCCGAATAACGGTGCCAGAAACGACATAGTGTCTTGATAGAATGGAAAGGAAACTCCTGACCACGTACCCGCGCCAATGACTTCTACAAGAATATCATACAAGGAACTTGTCTCCGCGGTGGATTCGATAACCCACTTCTCCAGGTAAGCCATTACCCTTCTTAGGTCCGCCAGTTCTGTTCCAGTTATGGCTGGGTCAATTACATCTCGATTGCCACCACCACCTCCCAGAACAGAACCTGGATTATTAATCTCTTGGATGAAAAGCACATAACTGTCGGTATTCTTAAGAGCCGTAGCTGAATCGAGGAAGGTTATACCTCTTTCTGATCCATAGGCCAAATCATCGGTTTGAAGCCCAGTAGTTGCATGCAATGCTTCATGAACTAGTGTCTCTGCATTCGGACCTGGTCGACTTCGCGAATAAAATGGAGGGCAAAGGGTAAGCACAGCACCTGGACCAGTTGTACCATCCATATAAGCACTTGCGTTTGCGCAAGTACTGTCGCAACTGTTGTGGCAACTTACAGTGCTTGGTTGGTCGGTCACTTGAATGAGCAGATTGAGCAAATGAGTCTTAATTGTGTCATAATGACTGGCATCGCCAAACATAGCTGCCACTGCATTTTCAACTCTGGCTTTTTCTCCTGGAATAAATGGCGCTGTTTGCATGCTCATATAAGCTCTGATCACTTGGCTCACAGCTCTTGGATGGGCATCGGTAAATGCAGTGCCACAGCTCTCCACCGGCCCGGCAGAACAGTCTGGCTCCGAAGAAGGAGTACCTGTGGCCAACATGTCCACTCTTCTAAGTCGACGATAATCCAATTTATTGGTACCTCTTGCAAATTGATTCTTTTTATCTCTTTTACCTGTGTGGCCTTTGGAGGCAAATTTTCTATCTACAGCGTTAAGCCGAGAATTAGTCATATTGCGATTACCGGCATCACCTCCCTCTTCGCTTGAAAAACCTATCAAATCATAATCCTGGGCGGTGCTTGCGGCTAGTGTAGTAATTTTAGTTTCTTCAGCGCTATCAACCAGTGAAGAATCGTAGTCGAAATATGCCGAGTCGGCGTCTCCGGCCGCACCGTCGTATTTTCCCGTTACTCTAAATTCTGGATCCACGGCTCGGTAAACTTGCCCTTTCTTCCCCTGCTGCACCACATGCGTCAATTCATGAGCCAACAAATGCTGACCTTCGCTGGAGTTGTCATCATATTTACCCTCATTAAAATAAATATCACTGCCATGGGTAAAAGCCTGAGCATTCAAATCTTTGTTCATCTGCACTGCCTGAGTGTCAGTATGCACTTTTACCCCGCCAAAGCCAGCTCCGAAAGTACTCTCCATAGAAGATTGGGTCCCTTCCGATAAAAAACTACCACCCCCTTTTGAACTTTGTAATTGGCTTTCCAGCCCGAGGTATTAGCTTCGGTACTGATAGATTTAGTCATCACTTTAGGAGATTCTTCTTCCTTTACTTCTTTTTTTTTGACCTTCTTTTCCCCTCCACCTACCTCCACTGAAGTTTCGGCAGACAAGCACTCGGCACATTTGCGCTGAACCGCAATGTCACCCCCAAGGGTTCCCTCATGCTTTTCCTGCACCAGCTTATCCTCCGCCATCCGTTCTTCTGCGGTGCCTAGTTTTTCATCTTCCAATGGTGTAGCCAGGCTTTCCTTTTGGATCCTGCTGATTGGTTTTTGTTGTATATTGAGCCGGGCACTTTTACTTCCATGCACCACCGCATCAGCCATGGCATCGGCTTCTACCTCGTACTTGTCCCCTGGTTGCCCGATAGTCAAGCCGTCGCTAGCAGACTTGGTCTGGACGGGATTTGAAGGAAAGAAATTGTCCGGAGCCTGGCTTGCATTCTTGCCAAAGAAGGCTTGATCTCTCTCCTTGGCAAAAAAAGGAGTCTGCTTTTCACCTTGCTCCTGGTGACTTTGTGAAGCGGTAGTATTGTAGTAAAAGAAAGAACGCATTTGAGTGCTTATTCAAGTATTTCAATGTTAAGATGAGACTCCAATACACCTCCATTGAAATTCTTAACCTGACCCCAGTTATACAAGTTGCCACTCACGTACTCCTTGCCACTGCACCAATCGAATCTGCAGTCATTTTTAGTCATTTTCCATTCTTTAAGCGCTACACTGGTCAGACTGGAAAAATCCGCTACATCGGTTATAATGGAGGTGCTTACTGTTTGCAACAGGGTATCTACGCGGCAGGTATAGGTAAACCCCCCGCCGGCGAAAGACATTTCCATCACCCCTCCGTCCGGATCCCGGCCAATCAAATGGATATTCAAGGTATCGCTTAAATTAGCGGTGATATTGTTAATTGCGTTTGCATAAGTGGTACTAACCCCTGTGCCTACATTGGTTACTTCCCATTCCAAAGAAGGAGGGGTAACATCACTGGTAGGAATGGGTACCATCAGATCATCCAAACAATCCTGATTAGTGCACCCCAGAATCGCCACGGCTGCCATAAATACTGCATATAAAGTGATTTTTCTCATGTCCATAACTTTTTGGTTTATATTTTATACTATCTCCATTCAACTCGTAATAACTCCTTCATCCAGGGCAACTTTATCATACTCAAATTCCAAGGAATTTGGTCTAATAGCACATCAATGCTCTTTTGTTCCACCAGCAGTTGCCACCCACCACTTCCATGAATTAGTTTGCCATCCCGATAGAAAAAACCCTCACGCAATCCCTCAATGGAGGTATTGCCCAAAACGGACCAATTCTCGATCGCCGCTTTCAATAAGTTTTCACTTTCTTCCATTTCTGCTTCCGTCAGCACTATTTCTTTTCGCAAGGGAGCAGTTTGAGGCCAATCACAAAGTAGCTTAGCCAGAGCCAGCTCATACTCATGGGGTTGTGTCGCACCGGTGGCCAAATAGTGAAGCAGATGAATGGCCTTATGTCGATTGGCATCATCAATAAAAACTCCGTCTCTAACTAACTCCAATTTTTCAAAGAATCGCGCAAGGAAAGGATGTAACAATACCATGCCCGCCTGGTCCAAGTACCATTCCTGATCTGATAATTCCGGTTGCTTATCTACCTCGCCATCCGTAACGCTTTGTGACACTAAGTCACTTAAAATCAGACGGTCATCTTTTATTGAAGTGGTCAAATTTAACAGATCCAACTCCTCTTCCTTTTTTTGTGATGGTATGGTTTTTCTTTTATGATCATCGTTCCTAATATCCGGTCTTTCGGATTGTGAGGTTTCAGGTTTTGTCTTGGAACTACTTGATTGCCCAATCTTAAGTAACAAATCGGCGACCGCCGGATATCTCAAGAGTTGGGATCGTTTTTTAGTGGTGTATTTTGTCCAGGAGGCCAGTTCGCTTGGAGTCAGCAGATGTTTAATGTATTGCATCATCAGTTGCTCTGTGCTTAATAACCTGCTTTTCAGAATGGCCTGATCTAAAATGAATCTCCAAAAACGCTCCTTAAACAATAGGGAGTTATTTCGATTATCGGTTACGATATTGGATCTGTCAGTGCGTATTTCCGGCACAGGGATATCGTCATAGGGATCCAGGTACCATGCAATTAGTTCATCCCTGATCGAGGTTAGTGCTTTTTGAGAATTCCCGGTGTATATCTCAACCAAGCTGGTAAGAAATTTATCAGAATGTTGCCAAACCAGCCGGCTCAAAGTGGTTGGGTATTTTTGCAGAAGCTCCTTCAACTTTTCGATTAACGAGGCCTCTGTTACAAACCCCTCTAAGACCGCCCGCCACCAATCTTCATCCGGCGCGTCACATGACCAGGGCAAACTGCCATTTTTCAAAAAATAGTACCACTGTTCCCAAGTATTGTAAGTAACAGGCCTGCGTTCCACTTTATTCCTGGCTGCTTCAATTTTACCCGACAGGGTCAAGTCCAACTGTTTGATGAGCTTAAGCAAACCTTCCTCTGAGGTCAGCTCTTGCAAAGGGATAAATCCTAGATCAATCTCTAGTCTATCAATAACTATCACCTGGTCGGAGGACACCAGTTGATTGAAAAGCGCTTCCATACGCGGAGCAACGGCATCCCAAAAATGACGGCTAAGGCTTTGCTGGATACCAAAAACATCGGTATCAGAGCTGACACGCAACTCAAAACTTTGCTTCCTTATATGGTGTCTTTGGCTCATTTCGTTTCTCTGAGTTTAAAGAGCTTCAGATAAGCGTTGACTGCCTTGGCCTTACGCCAGGTTTTCCATTCCTCTCCTTTCCAGTTAACTACTAGTTTAGGTGATTCCTTTCCTAGTAACTTGACTGATTGTTTCAATGCTTGGCGAACGGTTGGCGGTATCTTCGATTTTTCCAGTACCACCTGTTGGTCCATGAAGTAACCGGTGGCTTCCTGCATCAAATTCAAGTACCGCTCTTTTCCTTTTTTGGACCTGGCTCTTTTCCTTCCTGCAGCCAAAATCTCCATAAGCCCCTGATATGTATCTGAATCACCACTAGAAGAAAGGAAGAGTTTAGTGCGCTCATATGCTTCCGTTCTTTTAAATCCACTATCACCAATAGTTTTTAGGTTTTCGGAGTAACCTGCCAGTCTCCGGCGTATATTTTGTTCAATTTTCTTTGGGATGAGCGTTTCAGCCCTTATTTCCTCGGTGACGGTGGTGTCCATTAGACCTTCGGTAGTTGTAGATTCTATCAACACTTCGGAAACAGGAATATCTACTCTGGGATCAATGATTGGAGGAATAGGAAATGGGAAAATAGGCCCAAATTTACCTTTTGGTAAAGTCACTACATTGCCCGATAGAGAAAAATTAAAATCACTTTTGAAACCAAGCAGGTCTATAAATTCCTTATCATAGACCTCTTCACGGTTTGCCGTAAAAGCGTAATTGATCATTAAATTGGTTCTGTTGAAAGGTTGATCAGAATTACACGCACATTCCTCACTGTCTTCGGGGGTATCCGGTTGGCAGGTAAGCAGACCAGATAAGCAATTGATAAATTCGCAATAAGGGTCTGCATCATTACAACGCTCTTTGCAGCTTAACCATCTTAGCCAATCACGGTATTGCTCTTCAAACTTGCACATTTGACGAGGCCCCACCCAAACAATGTTCAGCGCGATATGGGCGGGGGCCTCCTTGCGCAATAAGTCCTGAAAGACCTCCCGGAATTCGGCCCGTCGAAAGCGCTTTGTCCAACAAGGCAGAACTACGGTGACCCAGAAAGAATAAGGGTCAGTTCCCGGAATATAAGTTTCGCAGGGGTTTTCCTGTTCATTATTACTTTCCGGTTTGACACAGGGATCATCTTCGAAGAGGTCGAAGGGCAAACGACAGGAAGGATCAGGTAAAACAGGTAAGAAACATTCACAATTTTCTTCAGCCGGTCGTAAAAGAATATGTTCTACTAAATGCATCCCCTCTAAGTCAGCACATTTCTTTACCCTATTGATTGCTTCGTTCAGTTTAATTTTGCTGGTATAGTATTGTGGATGACAAGCCAGGACCTTATCCGGATTGGTCAATACGATTTGGTACTTATCGCAATCACCGGTCTCGACAATTTCATAATTACTGCTATCTTCCAACAACTGGCAAAATTCCTGATAAGCCGATTGCACTTCATTACAGTGGCTAAACTTCTCTTTACTCTTCCAAACTACCGCCCCTTTTACTTTCTTCAGTTTTCGGTTAATTACTTTCTCACCGTCTTCGCAGCTTTCAGGATTTTCATCCGGTTCCAGAACTTCAAAATCTGCACAGTAAAATTGATAGTAATAATAATCTCCTTCTTTGCGGCAAGGATAGCCCAACGCCTGTTCAATAAGCTGTTCACTTGTAAACGTTTTACTGGGATGGAGTGCTACAAGATCATTTCGGGTTGGTTGCTCAAAATTTTTGTTTTTTACATACAACGCGATTTGGTCTTTTACCTGAGGCCCATAAAAATCACTTCTTTCTGATAATGCCAAGGTTTTCCAGGCAGCAGCATCAGCTTTATGCTCTTTGTCATAAGATCTGGTACTGGCCCATAGAGTATTTTCCTTGGGGTCACTGATGGTAAAAGTGAATTCGGGCTCTTGAAGTTCGTCCGTAGTTTGATTCGCGTTTAGATCAAGGAAACCTTCCGCGGTATTTTTTTGAAGGCACTTTTGGATCAATTCGCCAATGACTTCCTTCGCCTGGTCAGGATGGTAGTAGCAATATGGATGGATGGCAACATAAAAATCAGGATCCACCACATGAAACCCGTTTATACAGGCTTCTTCATCCCAAAATGAATGAATCGTCCCTTCTTCACAAACTATCTTTAACAGGTGATCCAGCCCTACCCAAGCCTCACCCTCTGAATTAAATCCACTACAACTTTCCAGCAGTACTTCGCGTATCACCAGCCGATAACAACAGCAATTGTCCACATCCTGGTAACTGTGATAATTACCTTTGAATTTTAAAAGGTTTAAAAAGAGCCTGAAGGCTTCTCGCGCTTCACCAGGGGTGTCCCAACAACGTTCGCTCTTCCAATCCAATTTGCATGACCTTTCAGGATTACCAACCAGATGAAAGTAATAGCAATAATCAACATCTTCCTTCAGGCAGTCATCCGCAAAGTTTGTTTTGAACATACCCGGACATTTACACACTATCTGTACCAGTTTATCCAGGCCAAACTTGCTCCACGCAGATGCCGCCACTACCACCAGAGGCTCTGTATCTCCGGTAAATTCCTGATCGTACAATTCATCAGTGAGAAATTTAAAGGCGTTTTCCGGATTATAACTACCGTAATTGTCTCTAATACAGGCAGCCTCAAGGATTTCGCTGATGTGCTCTTCAAAAGCACATTTTGCATCATCTTCGCTCTCATAGCCCAAGTAACTTTTGAAGTAGATCTCCCCGGTTTTATGGTGTTGCACCAAAAAATGATATTTCCCATTGATCACCTCAAAATACTCGCTATTATCCAGCCTCTTAATTCTTATGGGATAGCTGCAAGCCAGATCGGCCAGTTGTGGTAAACCATATTTTTCAAAAGCAGAGCAATCCACTACTGCCAACGGTTTGCGGGCATCAGAGCATGCACCCAAATCCAGATCAAATTGCTCCTCAGTTAAAATAGGATGATAAACATCAGGATCGAAGGTTCCATAATTGTTGACATTTGAAGCGGCATCAATGATTTGCAGGTATTGATCTGCAAAGGCTGTTTCCGCCTCTTTTTTAGTGTCATACCCTTGATAACTTTTGAAATAGACCTCATGAGTTTCTTTATCTGTCAAAGCGAAATGGTATTTTTTATCCTGCAGTAAACAAGTGATGTCACCACCCAAACAAATATCCAGGTATTGGTAACCCGCTTGGGCCAATCCAAATAGCCTCTCACAAGTCGCATCTAATGGTTCATCGCCACATTCGCAAGGATGATAGGCCATAAACTGATCTTTCTTAACCATTCTGTACACATAGTTGCCTCCTTCCCGGCCCGGTATTTCATGTATATATTCATTGGGATTTATTGCTTCATCCGACAATATCTTCTGAAATTCGTCAGCCTGTCTCAGATAGTCTTTAGCGGCCTTTTTAATTATTTTGGCCTCTGTAGGGTCCATAAGCTTAGTATGATAGGCAAATGGTTCTTTCACCCCGGTAAATTTGAAAGCCAGTCTTTTATTATCCTGGTCCGACTCCTCAACTACTCTGACCTTGGAAAGCCGGCCCAGAAATTTTCCGTAGTCTTTTCCCGCCTCCTCCTCACTATGGTACTCTTGAGTGCTTTCTAAAAGCCTAGACCAATCGCCTTGAGGGGTCTCCCAGTAATAGAAATACTTCCAGCGATATGGATATTGTGAAGGAGCAATCAGATAGCGATGCGGATGCAGCATACTGGTGACTTCTTTAATGATTTCGTCTCCTTTTTCCCACTTCACATAATCGTAAGGGTGTGCGGAAATAGCATTATTTTCGGTATCCCTTAGCCGCAATATTTGGGAATAACCTTCCGCCGAAGTCACTTTCTCAAAATTTTCTTTGGAGCAGGCCACAGGCAACATATTTAAATATGCCTTTTTAGCTCTATCTTCGCTGGGATAACTTTGGGTGGAACGCAATAGCACTTCGCCACTCTCATTGGTAAATTCAAATATAAATTCTTTGACAGTGGTGAACGGTGCGGATGTTTGTTTTAATATTTTAATGGTTGCATTCAATACCTTGTCCCTTTCGGCCTGGTTGCTATAAGTAAAAGGATGATGTGCCAGGAAATGCTTGGCGGCGCCTTGCAATAAAAAGCTGAAGTTCAAATTGGCGTCATCGCCGGAAGGATAATAGGAAGTTTTTCTTTTGGCACGGGCCAACAATTCTGCAATACCCTGGAAGGCCTCATGTTTATTGCGATAAAGGCTATAGCTGGAAAAAACAGCGTCAGTGCCTCCTTCCTTTTGGGGTATGTTGAAAGCGTAACCATCTTCACCCTCGGTAATGATTATGCCTTGAGTGTTCCAAACTTCCTGAATTCTTTGCGCATATGACTGAGCCTCTGTGACGGTAGCAAATCCAGCAACGGAAACAGCCTGGATATAATATTTATCTTTTAATACCAATCTAAAACTTTCGTCAGTTTCCCTGGCAATTTCCCAATGTGAGACATTTTTTGGTAATGTTTGAGCATAGGCAGCGGCTTTTTCCGCTTTTCGCGGGTCATCGTAAAGTAACTGACTTTGAAGTAAGGCCTCGTCGCCATCCCAAACTTCCCAAGCATGAACATCCGATTTGCTATTGATCCATATTTCTCCCAGGCTTTTTGATGAAATAAACTGTTTTAATTTCATTTGAACCTCATTCCTGGACTGCTCATTTTCAAAGGTTCGGTGAGCCATTAAATGACCACCGGTATCTTTTAGTTGGATTGAAAAAGTGCCGGCTTCAGCAGATGTTTCCAGATTGAGGCTCGAAGGACTAAAATCTGTAAATCGAGCAAAGCCCAAGCTCGCGTCTTCCTCATTTTGGTAGCTCTCAGTGCTGTATAGCCAAGGTTTTCCACCCTCGCCTTGTAAGACCCAACGATATTGTGCGGTAACAGCATTGGCCATTTTGTAAGGATAAACATTCAAAAACCGGTTGCCTTCGTTAGTTTTCACCAGTTCCATTTTTTCCCTGGCTTGATTGGGATCAACCCATAATTGACCGCCAATTTTTTTGGCAAAATCAAAAATACCAACGGTTGATTTTTCCAAAGTGTCGTATTGTTTTCTGCTCTGTTTTACACTTTTACCCTCAAAGTTGAGGAGCTCCAAACGATGAATATATTTGGTTACTAAAATATTTTCCGGAGCCGCTTCTTTTCTTAACAAGCTGGAAAACTTAACCATTTGCCGGTCCCTGGATTCACGATTATTGAAAATTCCCGGATAAACCGCTGCCCCTTTGGCATGCCTTACTACCATGCCAAACTTTCTTTCACCCTCTTTATCGTCCGGACTAAAGCCACTCTGTAATTTTAACGTTTCTACTAAGCTGTCAACAGCTTCGGTAGCTGCCTCCGGGGTGGTATAACTCTCAAGGCTACGTAAAATGACACTCCCGCTTTGATCGGTTATTTCAAAATTGAATTTGTCGGCATAGCAATGGATTTCAAAATTGCAAAGATGTTGTCTTTTCCATTCCTCGATTCCGGATAAAGCCGCCACCCTTCTTTCCAAACCTGAGATATTCAGGGTATTCCATCCATCCAGTAAATAATTAAAGGCCCGGCCTCTATTCCTGCTAATCAAAGGATAGTTCTGCAAAAGCTGTCCTTTTGCTTCAATTTCTTGTTGTCGCGCTGATTTTAAATCTATATTTTCCTTGGCAAAACCGTATACCAGGACAGAATAGTCTGTAAAACTCTCAGCAAATCGGGCTAAGAGATGATCCAAAAAATCATTTCGGCGCTTACAATAGGCTTCCGGTTCTTCCAGAATTGTTTGCAGGAAGCTTACATAATCAATCGGTTTAAAAACCAATTCAAAGGAAAATTTATGGTTAGGAAAATCATTGTCCGGTCGGTATGCCTGATCAAGTGTAGCTAAAAACGTTACCGTCATTGCCGCTATCTGGGCTTCCGAATAAGTTTTATAGGTCCGTTTGCTGTGAAGCAATATAGCTTCGACTGATGTATTAATGGTAAAGATATAGCCACACTCGTCGGGTAAGATGTCAATTTGGTATTCACCTTGTTTAAACTCCCTTTGCAATTGGTAAATACCCACCTGCCTCTCAGCCGGAGTGTTAAATATCCTGGGATTAAACTGGGCTTCCGGTATACTTTCCGGGTGGCTTCCATTTTTGCTTACGGGAAGTGCCAGCACAGTATTTTCAACCCACCCAAATGGTTGCTCGAAGTTATCCGTATAGAAGCGCACCAGTTGGTCAATTTGTGGTACAGTGTCAAGTGTGCCTCCAAAGTAAGTTCTTCTTTGTGAAGGAGATCGTTGGCTATCAGGTAAAAAAGAAAACAGTTCGCGAAGGTGCGAAAGTTGCCCGAGGTAATTTGTTAGTAGTTGATCGTAAAACAGCAGATATCCTTTCAATTGTAGTGCTTGCGCTTTTCTTTGATCACTGGTATTCGAGGAAAGTCCACCTTCACCAATCCCGTAATTTCGGGGAAATTCATTTTGTATGGAGTAATAGTCACCCAGATCGGTTAAGTGCCGACCCTTAGGAATGGCCTGATCTAATTTGTCATTTAACACGGCTTTGATGGTAATAGAAGCACCTTCCCGATACAATTGCCTGATGCTTTCAAAATCAACTTTGATTCGGTTTGTGCCTGCTTTGGTGAAATCGAAGCAGGAGCGCTCCGGACAAAAGACCGGGACATGACCTGGCGCTAAATGATGCACCCACTTCCCACAGTCATTTGAATTGGCTTGATGAGGAATACCCTCGATAAAGGCCTTTAAAGTCAGTTTTTGTACCGATTTCACACCTTCTATGCAACTTATAAGTGCATAAATATCCGATAGATGAAGCTCTTTTGGTAATTTGACAGCTTCAAGCTCCTCTTCATCTATAAAACCATATGATTGCTCAAGGCAAGCACCTGCAGCCCCAATCTGCTCAAAAATATGATCTTGCTTTTGAAGGTTCTTAATTTCATTATGGTAGGTTTTTCCGGCATAGATCTCTTCCATGGTTTTCCCCTTATCCAACATTTCCTTTAAGGTGTAGAAATTGATCTCTGGAGAAAGAAATAGGTTGAGGGCCAGGTATATTTCTAAGTTTATTTTTTCCGGATCAGCTTCAGGGGTCAACTCAATCCGGCCACATAAGGCTATTTCTTCCTGACATAATACATGGATCTTGACAAAGTCTTCTCCCAAATTTCGATACTGGTGCAGCTTTTCTTTTACTTTGTCAACAATGGCGCATATTTCTTCTTCACTTCTATCATCTGCACAAATAGGACCTGTCCGTTCCAGTTCGAGGTGAACGTTATAAAGCCCATTTAAACAAATCTTGTCGCCCTCCTCAATACAATTAAGTTCATAGTTGAGATCGTCATTGCCACTTCGTTGGAGGTAAACCGCTTTTTCATTATTGATTTCCAGCCAGGCGTTGCGTATCCCTGGTGTGTCAATGATCAGTTTTCTATAGTCAAGAATGGTTACCGGATTGCAGGTCAGGAGTTCGGCCGGGCTAAAGAAATTATCTTCTTCCTGGGCAATTTTTTGATCGACGCCAAGTAAATCTTCAATGGGCAGTTGGGTGCGGTAGCCAAGGTCAATCAAGGCGTAGCACAGCATCTCAAGTATAGTGATTCCGGGGTCGTGGACATTATGGTCAGTCCATATCTTCCCAGATAAATCACCCAAATGCCGAATTCCCTCTTTTCTCAGAACCTCAAAGTCCAGATAAGGGGGGAAATCAGGGTCATTCTTCCGAATGACGGTCACATCTTTATTTTTCGAAGCATCCATTATTATTCATCTTTTCGCAGTCGTGGAAGGCAATTGATTGATCACAGTTAAATCCGTTATCATCATGGTATGTTTCACAAGGCCGGTCTAAACTGGAACAGATATTAATCTCTCCGGCTACCAAGATGGAACGGGCTGTCTTAGGAGCGATTAGGTCAATTGGCGACCCATTAGCTTGAGGATTGCCCCCGTTGTTTTCATCCTGGTCTTCACAACTTAAATCAGGCGGCAAGCAATCGTCATCCATCACTTCGGCATGTATTATTTCCAAAGAACAGATGTAATCCACGTAATCACGGCCCTCAATAAATTTGATCAATGAAGATTTGCTGATAGAGCGACCGAAGATCAACTCTGAAAGATCTCCATCCACCCAAGGAGAGAGAAAACGTTTGATTTCTTGCTTCAATTTTTCTTCGTGGTAGAGCTTATCCTTGCCCACATGTAGTTGTACCTGGAGTTTAATTTTCACACCTTCATATCTTGGATTCTCTATTTTAAGTCTCACGAATGGAGAGATTGCCTTTTTTAGAAATTCTTTGATTCTTGTGAGCTCACTGGCTGGAAGTTTAGGAGCGAAGCGATCTTCAAAAACCAAATTTGATGGATCCGCGATCACCGCCAGAAGAACAAACCCTGGCGCCAACTCCAGGTCAAATTGGTATTGATGGGCTGATAACCCAAAAGTATGCTGGATGCATTTGGCTAAATGTACTTTGGGAAAAGATTCTAAAACCAGCCTTTCATAATCAAAGGCGGTAATGCCCCTGCCTTTATGACGCAGATGTTCGCTTACCCGGCGATAGAAATTTCCCGTGGAGGGCTTACCATTAAAGGTGTCATAAGGCTGCGAGACTTGTTTGATACTTGCGTCTGCTTCAGATAGTTTGGCAATACTTCCTCCAGCCAATGGTACCGACAGTCGCGAGGTGTCGTTACCTTCCTCAATGACAAAAGTAGCTTTCACCGCTTGAGTATGTAGGGCAATGGCTTCTGCCACTGCCTCCACATCAGTAGCTACCGAAGCCTTTATCCAGGCCAGTTGATCCGGCATGATGGTATGCTTCTCCAGCGAAATGTCTCGAGGTATGGCGATTTTTACTATACCCGATCGGGTAAGCCCAGCGGTATCATCACTTAAGATCTCGAACCCTTCCCTAAGTTTTACCCATTGGTTATTTGTTAGATAATGCCAATT